>JBBQPP010000439.1:0-4071 GCA_038217255.1 Bacteroidales bacterium
TTTTGCCTCAGGAAATTCAAATAATCGGCACACTTTCGGAACTTTATGTTCAGGTAAGCCGGTTCCAGATACACCCGTTTGTGGGCTGGTTAAATAAAAAGCCTGAGTTTATCATCAATAAAAACGAGGTAGAAAAAACAATTTCATTCCCGCTGAAAAATATGCAAAATGCCATTGAAAAAGTTGAGCTCAACACGATTTTAGGAACATTAAAAGTTCCTTGTTTCCAGTTTGAAGGTGAAATTATCTGGGGCGCAACAGCAATGATATTATCGGAGTTTTATGATTCTCTGTTGCAGTTCACAACTAATAATCAATAACATTTTTATACTGTTTGTAGTTGTTGATTACATTTCTCACAAAATTTGTGGCTTCTTCTCCCCGGCAATATCCAAAGCGCACAACTTCGTCTTTAAAATATTGTTCTTCCGACATATTTTGAAGGTAAATATCGACATTGCCATCCCAGACATTAGGATCTTTACCATATTTTTTTGCAAGATGTTGTGCATCGTTTACATGCCCCAAGCCAATATTGTATGCCGCAAGCACAAATTTTATCCGTTGGGTTGAGTCGGGAATACTTTTTACAAACTGTTTATTTAATGCGTTCAGAAGCAAAACTCCCCCTTTAACATTTTGCTTTGGATCTTCGATATTGTTAACGCCGAAAGCTTCTGCAGTTGCTGGCATTAATTGCATTAAACCGTAGGCACCCAGCCACGATCCTGCGTCTTCGTTAAACCTAGATTCGTGATAAATAATGGCCGAAATCAGCCGCCAGTCCCAGTCGTATTCCTTTGCAACCTCCTTTATAATACCGTCATATTTCGAAATCCTGCTACCAGAAATACTGTTAAATTCACTGTTCATCCGGTCGGCAACCCTTGGGCTTTTAAAATATTTAAAATAAAGGAAATTAAACTTGCGGGTTTCTTTCAGTTCTGTTAACCACTTATCCAAAAATGCTTTCAACTCGCCTGAGCCTTTGCGAACAGCCCAGGCAATATTTTGAGGTAAACTTACCTGCAAGGAGATATCGAGATTTGGATAATAGAATTTATTCAATATCCCAATATTTTCGTCGCAAATTGTGTAATCAATTTCACCCTTTGCAACCCTCGAAATTAATTCTTCTGTGCTGTAAACCGAGTCTGTCACTATTGTTATATGTCCTCCAATTTCTTCTGATAAATTCAGTAAGCGCTGATGGTAAGCAGAATTTTTCTGAACATATACCCTTTTATTTTCAAGCTCCAACACCGATTTGATGTAGCTTGCTTTTCCAATTTTGCTTGATTTCTGGCGTTGCACCAAAATCTGGTGTGTTTGCTGAAGTGGGACTGTAAAATCAATTAACTTGTTTCGCCTACCTGTTATGGTAAGGTTTTGGGCTATTATATCATATCTGCTGTCGAGCAACCCATTAAATGACTCGCTAATGTTGTTGTTAACAACAATTTCAAGGGTTACCCCAAGATCTTTACTTAAAGCCTGCAACAATTCATATTGAAAACCCATCGGTTTTCCGCGGTATACAAAATAATTTGTTGAATTGTAATCAACAGCAGCTTTTAATATTCCGGTTTTTTTTATCCGGTCAAAGTCATTTAGTTTATTTGCCGCATCAATCCGTTCCTTTTCAGCCGAATCCCTTATTTCATTCCATATAAAAATAACAACAAATGCAAAAAACAAGAATAGAAAGATAGCTGCTCCTTTTTTGTATGTTAAGTCAAATTTCATTAATCATAAAACAACCACGAAAGCCCAAATCTAAACGATGATCGGGGCATTGGATAATGTGCAGTTGTCATGTATTCTCCATCTAAAAAATTTGTTCCAATATTTACCATTTTGAAAAATACAATTGTTCTTTTAAGCCGCAAATTAGCATAAACATCAATATAAGGGTAGTTTCCGTATTTTTTTTTCATTTTGAAGATAAAATAATCCTGTTGATGGCGAATAGGCATCCGCAAAATACATTGTGTTATAACGCGTATCAAAACCAATTTGCGCAAACATCACTTTTGAAATCACAAATTTATAATAAGCCGAAACAAATCCCGAAAAAGCAGGAAGGTGGATAAACTCCTCATTTGAAGCTTTTTGCCATAATGCCCGCACACGAAAATGAAGCTTGCGGTAGTTAAAATCCTTATCAGCAAATGCTGATAAAACCAGTAACTCTTTATCAGTTTGTGATGGAATCCCTTCGTAATTGTTATAAATAAAATTATTTATAATGGCATAATTTCCGGTAAGTTTTAGTTTGAAGCGCGGGGAAATGATACTTCCATTTACGTCCATCCGTTGCTCCATGTTAAAGTTATTGTCCCATCGGTAGTGGTTCGAATAAAATTCTTCCTGAAAATAATCAGCAACTGTATTGTTGATAAATCCGCCTATAACAAGCGAAGCTAACGAATCTTTAAATACTTTGAACGGCTTTGAAATAGTCCCGGAGAGTTCAGTTTGCCCGGATTTTTGACCAATTAAATATATTTTACCATCGAAATCCCATGTCCAGAATTTTCCTTTCTCCCGAAAAATACCTCCACCGACATATAAATTTGAGTAGTTTTTCACAATGCTTTCATACCTGCTGGTATCCAATCCTGCAAATCTTGTTGAATCGCGTCCTGGCGTAGTAGTGTTTATAAAATCGAGACCAAGGAAAGCCCTCTTGCCAAAACTTGTTTTCCGTTCGGCATTTTCATATTGTTTCAATTGAATTACATTGTCAACCTTATTAAACCTGATTGAATCACTTATATAATCATTGCCGTAATAAGAGTTTTTAAAAAAAGTGTTTGTTGCATCTTCATTATCTGAGAACTTCTGTTGATGTCTTTCATATTGCGCACCAACAAATATCCCAAATATTGGTCTGAACAATCCTGAATCTTTTTTGGTTTCAATTATTTTCCCAAATCTATACTCTCCATTAACAAAGTAATACGTACCCTTTAGATTCGTGGTACTGGCTTCGAGATTAGTATTTATCAATTCAGATTTAGGAACTTCAAAAAGTAAACTGTCTTTCGTAATTCCACCATTTTCATTGTTTTTTACAGTATTGGTGATAAAACCTGAATAGATATTTAAATTATCACGGTTGTAACTGGAATATAGTGTGATAAAACTGTTTTTACTTTCCTGCGCGTTGTATTGTCCGGCTGATTTTGCCATGTTTATTTGCAAAGTAAAGTTTAAGTATGGGTTTACATTCTGGGTATGAAGAAAATTAAATCGGGTTTCGTTTTTAACAGCCTTATTACCGGTTTGACCAAAATCGAGCCGGGTAAACGGAGTTTTTGTATTGTGATATTGTACAATTGCAGGAGTTAGCAAATATACTTCTCTCGACTTAAAAAAAAAGAAATCCACATTTGAATTCCGATTAAAAAAATCGTTGTTTAATGCCGGTGTCCCATAGTTTCCAACATATGTAGACGTTATGGAATTTATAAACACCGGATTGTAAATTTGATAATTATCAAGAAGCGTATCTAACTTCAAGGAATCCTGAAATGCGCCATAATCCGAAATTTGCCATAACCTGATACCTGGATCAATATTACTTGGCTTTTTTACATCTTCTTTTGACTCCTCCTTATCTACCTCAAATTCCTCGAAAATCTGTGAAAAGCCATTATAAGGAATAAACAATGCAAATAAAAGAACTGTTGATATGGTTATTTCTTTTAGTTTCATTGTAAATCAGATTAATCTATTAATTAAATCACAAGAAACCAAATAGTTATCAGCAATAATGTATGTATCCTTTATACCCATTGTAAATTTTCCACTATTCAATTTTTGTTTTTACATTGATAAAACTTGTGACTGCACAAAACTAAAAAAAGCATCCAAGGGAAGGATAGAACTTTATAACTTTTTATGATAATTAACTATAAGCCTTATAAAAAAGGCCCGTGCTCAGAAGAACACGGGCCTTGGTAAGTTGGCAGCGACCTACTCTCCCACTGTTACGCAGTACCATCGGCGCTGGCGGGCTTAACTTCTCTGTTCGGTATGGGAAGAGGTGGTGCCCCGCCGCTATAG
>JBBQPP010000440.1:0-4058 GCA_038217255.1 Bacteroidales bacterium
AGATATTTTTTCATTGTAAAAATAAAAAACTCTTAACATGATAAATAAAATAAAAACTTCAGTCCTTTTCTTCCTCCTGTTATTTCCCGCAACAATTATTTTTGCCGCAAAACCAACCGACCCAAAAGCGACAAAAGAAACTGTAAATCTGTATCAAAACCTCATGAAACTTCAGCAAAAAGGGGTAATGTTTGGCCATCAGGATGATCTGGCTTATGGTCATGGCTGGGTTTATGAAGAAGGCCGTTCGGATGTGAAAGACGTATGCGGCGATTACCCGGCAGTTTATGGTTGGGAGTTGGGGCATTTAGAATTGGGAGATGCTTACAGTTTGGATTCCGTGCATTTTGATAAAATTCAGGGCTGGATAAAAACCGTTTATGAACGCGGCGGAGTAAATACAATTTCGTGGCATTTGCGAAATCCCTTAACCTGAGGTTCAGCTTGGGATGTTTCATCAACAGAGGTAGTAAAATGGATACTTCCCGGCGGCGAAAAACATGAACTTTTCAAGGCTTATTTAGACAAACTTGCTGATTTTATGCTTGCCTTAAAAACTGATGAAGGAATATATATCCCCATTCTTTTCCGCCCGTTTCACGAACATACCGGGAGCTGGTTTTGGTGGGGAAAAAATCTTTGTTCGGTTGATGATTACAAAGCACTTTGGCGGTTCACAGTATCTTATTTGCAAAACGAAAAAAACATTCACCACCTGATTTACACCTACTCCACCGACCGTATTAAAACTTCCGGGGAATATTTGGAACGCTACCCCGGCGATGATATTATTGATGTTTTGGGTTTCGATTTATATGACCGTGGACCTGATTACCCAGTAGTTTTGAAAAATTGCCTTGAAACGGTTACGAATCTGACAAAGGAAAAAGGGAAAATTGCAACCGTCAGTGAAACGGGCGGCCCGATTGCAAAAAACACGGCATGGTGGAGTATGGTTTTGGAAACTATCCGCCCCTATCAGTTTTCCTACTTTTTGGTTTGGAGAAATCCCTGGCAACCTGCCGGGCATGGTGCTTTTGCACCTTATAAAAACAGCCCGGATTCAGCGGATTTTGTAAAGTTTTATAACGATCCAAAAACATTGTTCCAGAAAGAAGTGAGTAAGGAAAAGTTGTATGAATAGAAAACTGCTCAATTATCTTTTGCACAGTTGCAGATTTTCAAAATCAACAATATTTTTCAAGTATATTTGAATTTTTAATTTCCGTTTGAATAGTTAATACTGTTAGTGCTTAGTTGTTAATTGTTTACTTTTGGCAATACAAATTGATTAAATGCACTATAGAACCACCATGGAAAATTTTGAAAATTATACACTCAAAGGATTCGATATTTTTGACGGGGAAGACTACGCACTTTCCAAAGTATTTTATGCGCTTTTTGGCGAATTGGCCAACGAAAAGCTGTTAAAAAGTAAGTTTAAAGTCGATGAACTTGCGCATCATTTAATAGAACACTACAATCTTGAAAACAAACCTGCACAAATCCGGTATAATGTGGGGCACAAATTCAAAATTAAAAAAACCGGTTTACCTTTTGGCAGTGTAAAAGGTTCTGACAAAACATGGATTTTGATATTAAAAAAGGGATTGCTGGTTGAAATCAATAAGTACAAACTAACCATTTTAACCAGCTCAACTGTGGATCAGGAAGAAATCGAAACATTAGAAAAGGAACTTTCGCCCTTCAAGAAAACAGACAAAAAGGACAGCCCAAAATTCTATATGATTTCAAATAGATACGGGGGTTTCAATTTGGATAAATTTCATGTAAATGATTGCAAGATAGATATTTCGTTGCATTACAATGATGATTTTCCAGTTTTTGACACCGACGTAAGCGATTTTCTACAAGATAAAAAACGGCATGGATTAGTGCTTTTACATGGCAAAAGTGGGACCGGCAAAACCACTTATATCCGCTATTTGATTGGAAAAGTAAAACGCAAATTTGTTTTTCTACCACTTCACATGGCCGAAACACTGAGCAACCCTGAATTACTCCCCTTTTTGTCGGAGAATAAAAATTGCATATTGATTATAGAAGACTGCGAGAAATTGATTGTTGAGCGCGAAAACGGACTATTTCATAACGAAATTGCCACACTTTTAAATTTAAGCGATGGACTGCTCAACGATGCGCTGGGCATAAAACTGATTTGTACTTTCAATACTGCATTTTCAAAAATAGACCAGGCTTTAACACGAAAAGGAAGAATGGTCAACCGCTACGAATTCAAAGAATTAGACGTGCACAAAGCCAAAGACTTAGCCGAAAAACACGATTTGCCCTATAACGGCTTAGCTCCAATTACCATTGGCGACCTTTTCAATATCGAAAAAGACAACAACATGACCGGGTTGAAATCGAAACAAATTGGGTTCAGCGGATTGTTAATTTAGTTTCACTTACTTCCTTAATTTTAGTGCTTAAATATTTCTCCAACAATTATTTATCTGCATCTTTTCCCACCGATTTTGCAATTGAATGTGCTGCAAGTGGTGCGGTTAAATAGATGAAAATGATTACCAACAGCGCTTTCAACCAAACTACACCAACGTTAAAAAAGAGGCTTACACCAATAATAATCAGCAACAAACCAAAAGAAGTTGCCTTAGTTGTGGCGTGCATCCTGCTGTATAAATCCTTGAAACGCAAAAGTCCAATGCCAGCAACAAGGATGAAAAACGCACCGAAAAGCATAAACAAAACTGCAACAATTTCCTTCATTTTTTTTGTTTTAAATAGGTTGAAATCGCAACTGTGCCGATAAACGAAATCAACGAAATTGTGATTACAATATCAAAATAGATAGCTTTGTTTATTAACACGCTATATATGAGTATAAAACCCATGGTAACCGAGGCGATTAAATCCATTGCAACAATCCTGTCGCTCACGGTTGGCCCTTTGACCAGGCGATAAAATGCCAGCCCAAAAGTTAACAACAACATGGCAAAAGCCGCAACAATAATGATATTTGTAAAATTTGATTCCATTTCCTATTCCGTAAACCGTCCTATTTTATCCTGGATTTCCTTGATTTCATTCAATATTTCCGCTGAGCTTGTTAAATATAAAACATGTACCAAAGCAATTTTCCTGTTTTCGTAAATATCCACGACAAGCGTACCGGGAGTCATAGAAAGCAAGTTACTGAACAACAACAAGCCAAAATCGGATTTTAATGTCAGCGGCACTTCAATCAATCCTGGGTTTGTACTCATTTTAGGGGACAAAATATCATATGCAATATACACGTTCGACTGGATGAGCTTTAGCAAATAAAACCCAATAAAACTGAATATGTAGTAAATTTTGCGCATTATAAACCTTGATTTTTAATGTTTAAAACACTGTCGATATATTGCACCGGATCCAACAATTGGTTCGCGGCCTCCATGGTATAGTGAAAAAATGTGGCGGCAAAAACGCCAATTAAAATACTCATCAGTCCGAGTATAATAGAAGGAAGAACTTCCAAAAATTTCGGTTGGACTATATTTTCGCTTTCCTGATTATTCTCTGGGGAAACTTTCAAAAAAGCCTCATTCCAGATTTTTATCATCGAATACAAAGTAAGCATCGCCGTGGCAACCGCAACCGCAACTATAAAATAATGACCGTCTTCAATACCCGCCTTAACCAATACAAATTTGGCAAAAAAGCCCGACAATGGCGGCACCCCTGCCAATGCAAACGCCGGGACAATAAACAAAACAGCCAGCAGCGGACTTTGCTTGAACAAGCCGCCAATTTCTTTCAAATAGAAAGTTCCTTTCATTTTGTTTATCAAGCCCGCAACCAAGAAAATATTGGTTTTTGCAATCATATTGTGGATTGTAAAAAATATGGCTCCGGCAATGGCCAGCGGTGTATAAATGCCAAGCCCCATAATCATGTAACCGATTTGACTGATAATGTGATAGGAAAGTATTTGTCGTGTTTCGTATTGCACCGAGGCCGCCATTCCGCCCACTACCATTGTGAGTCCGCCCACAATTAGCAACAGGTTCAACCAGAAAGTTTGGTCTTGA
>JBBQPP010000441.1:0-4044 GCA_038217255.1 Bacteroidales bacterium
ATAAAGCAGAACAGATTTCCGGAAAATCTGGTGGTTTTAGTATCAGGTCGGACATAAACCACCCTGATTTATTAATACAAAGTACTTATAATGATTTGGTTGTGTATAAAAGGTTTGGAGAAACATTTAAGTTTAACAAGCTCATCAGTGGTTTTTCTGATCTTATCAGGTATTTCGAAATCGACCATCACGGAAATATTTGGGCAAGTCATTTACACCAGGGCATTTACAAGATAACTACAAATGATAATCGTGATTCGGTAATTAATATAAAATATTATAGTGAAAATACTTTCAAAAAGAATCTGGCAGTAAATGTTTTTAAGGTAGAAAACAGGATTGTTTTTACTGATGGTGATCAGATTTTTACTTATGATGACCTAAATGATTCGATTGTCAGTCACTCAATATTAAACAAGGAATTGGGTGAATATGCAGCGTCTCACAGGATTGTTGAAAGTTCAAACCACCATTATTGGTTCATCAGTAAAAAAAGTATCGGGCTTTTCTCAATACTTCAGGACAGTGTAAAACTGATAAAAGAGTTTCCTGTTACTCTTTTCAAAAACCAACCTCTTGTTGATGGATTTGAGAATATTTTCCCGATTAGTGAAAAATCAGCGTACCTGTGTTTACAAAATGGTATTGCTCGGTTAGATGCAAGCGCAACAAATGAATTAAGTACAATTGAAAGCTACACACCCATATTGAGGCAATTTGAGATATCATCATCTAACAACAATATAATCCAGCTCGCTTTAAATAGCAATGAATCCAGCGTGAAAAATAAATTTCATAATTTCTACTTTCGGTTCTCTTTCCCACACATTTCAGATTTGCCTGTTTTATATAGTTATCAGCTTGAAGGCTTGTCCGATATTTGGTCGGTTTCGGTAACTGAGCCCAATTTCAGATTTGAACGCTTACCTAAAGGAGACTATATTTTGCATGTAAAAGCAATTGATCCTTGGGGAAACGAAAGCAAAGAATTTACATGCTCATTCAAGGTTTTACCCGCATGGTATGCATCAACTCCTGTCCTTATTTTTTATGTTGTTTTGCTTATTGTTGTCTTACTGCTTTTCAGAAGATGGGGAATCAGAATGACAAAGCGAAAAGAAAGGCAACAACACCAGGAAAGGGAAAAAGAGTTGATTAAAATTAGGAATGAAAAATTACGTGACGAAGTGGAGCACAAAAGCAAAGAGCTGGCAAGTTCTACAATGTCAATCATCAAAAAAAATAAATTTTTGATGGATATGAAAGAAATACTTGACAAGCAAAAAGTTGAATTAGGAAGTCGATATCCCGACAAATACCACAATTACCTGCATAAGAAAATTGATGAAAATATTTCAAACCAAGACGATTGGCAAATTTTTGAAAACAATTTTGAACGGGCGCACGACAAGTTTTTCACAAAAATGAAAACCAATTATCCCGACCTAACATCCAGCGATTTGAGGTTGTGTGCCTACTTACACATGAACCTTTCATCAAAAGAAATTGCTCCTTTGCTCGGCATTTCGGTGCGTGGCGTTGAAAACCACCGCTACCGCCTACGCAAAAAAATGAACCTTGAACACGATGAAAACCTTGTTGAAATTATAAACAGTCACTAATCTCAATATTGAATACTCTGTACTTCTTTCAAAATACCGCCTTTACAATTTCCTTTACATTGTCTGAAACGCCGTATGTGTAAATATGCAGCGACGGAGCATTGTTGGCCACCAAATCTTTTGATTGATAAATAGCCCATTCGGTGCCAACTTTGGCAGCTTCGGGGTTTGTTTTACATTTTGCAAGTTCAACAGCAAGTTCCGTGGGAATATCTATGCTGAAAATTTTTGGCAGGACGGTTAACTGGTTTACAAGATTAATGGGCTTTATACCCGGAATTATCGGTACAGTGATCCCGATTTCGCGGCATTTTTTCACAAAATCGAAATAAACCGCATTGTCAAAAAACATTTGGGTTACGATATAATCCGCACCGGCATCCACTTTTTGTTTTAAATGAAACAAATCCTGACCTCTATTCGGAGCTTCAAAATGCTTTTCCGGGTATCCGGCAACACCGATACAAAAATCAAGGGGAAGACTGTTTTTTAAATCGTCTTCAAGATATTTTCCTGCACCCAAATCCTTCATTTGCAACACAAGTTCAAGGGCGTTGGCATTCCCGCTTTTTTCGGGTTGAAAAACATGCTGGTTTTTTGTACCGTCGCCACGAAGCGCCAGTACATTTCTAATTCCCAGAAAATTCAAATCTATTAAAACATGTTCGGTTTCGCTTTTTGTAAATCCTCCACACAAAATGTGAGGTACAACCGGAATCCCGAATTTATGTTGAATGGCAGCCGCAATTGCTACTGTTCCCGGCCGTTTCCGAACTGTACGTTTCACAATTGAACCATCGGGCATTTCTTTGAACTCCAACTCGTCCCG
Organism: Bacteroidales bacterium; assembly: GCA_038217255.1. Taxonomy (GTDB): domain Bacteria; phylum Bacteroidota; class Bacteroidia; order Bacteroidales; family Prolixibacteraceae; genus Draconibacterium. The sequence goes on from JBBQPP010000441.1 coordinate 2,452, forward strand.
GTGCGTAGTTATGTTTATATATTTTGGATCGAATTCAATTAAACTTTCGATGGTTTGGTAAATTCTTCCGGTGTCGTTTCCTTTTAACGGGGGTAAAAGTTCAAACGAAAAAACTGTACTTTTTGCTTTATTTATGATGTCGATTACTTTCATTCCTATTATTTAAATGTATCCTCAATTTTCTTTTGTGCTTTGTTGAATTCGCGGGTTACACCTTTTTCAACCGAATTGTTGAACTGAAAAGTCATGTCCAGCCCAAGCATAACAAGCATTCCAATAATGAAGTACAGAATTTTGCACCAGAAATTCCCCTTTTTACTTTTCATATATTTTTGATTTAGAGGGCGTAAAAATACAAAAAAGTGTGTTTTTATACGAGTTCATTTAACATGTAATATGAATATTTAATTTAAAGCTTTTAACATTATTTCTTATTCAAACCGGCTCATCAACTATAAAGCACAAGAATAACCCAGCGGTATGGATAGACTTTGATTTTGGATTTGGCCATTAAGAATTGATTTTAGTTCCTAAAAATATGAGTAACAAGATTATAAAAAGCATTGATATTTTAAAATCTTATTTTAGGATTTCAATGTTGATATTAGATTTTCAGGGTAAAATATGTTTCTATTACTTGAAGCGCAGTTTGGAAACCCTGCCCGATTGTTCAGGTGGGCAAGACACCCAACTTGGGCCATCATGCTTCCTATACTTCCAGCTTCCTACTTATAATTCAAATTAGCAGGCATAAATTTTTCGATATATTCGACTGTTTCGCCTTTGCGTCGGGCGTAGTCTTCCACCTGGTCTTTACTGATTTTTTCGAGGCTGAAATAACGTGATTCGGGATGCACAAAAAACTCGCCTGAAACCGAGGCATTTGGGTACATTGCAAAATGCTCTGACAATGAAACCCCAATTTTTTCGGCTTGTAAAAGATCGAAAAGGTTCTTTTTTTCAGAATGTTCGGGACAAGCCGGGTAACCAATTGCAGGGCGGATTCCCTGGTAATTTACTTTAAGCAAATCATCCTGCGTGAGGTTTTCATCGGGTACATAACCCCAATAATCTTTTCGTACCTGAAGATGCAATAATTCGGCAAAAGCTTCGGCAAGGCGGTCAGCAAGCGCTTCCAGCATAATTGCTTTGAAGTCATTATTATCAGCCCGATATGCATCTTTCCACTTTTCAATACCGATTCCTCCGGTAGTTACAAAACCGCCACAATAATCAATTTTACCTGATTCAAGCGGCGCAACAAAATCGGAAAGACAGAAATTGGCGATTCCAGGTTTTTTCAGTTCCTGTTGACGGATATGGTAAAAACGGCCAATTTCCTTTTGCCGTGATTCGTCTTCATATAAAACCACGTCGTCACCATCAGCATTTGCAGGCCAAATCCCGATTACTGCATTGGCTTTCAACATTTTCTTTTCAATTATTTCATCTAAAAATTCATTGGCTTCGGCATATAATTTTTTAGCTGCTTCGCCTTGTTCCCCGTCATTAAAAATTTGAGGATAATGGCCTTTTAAACCCCAGGTTATAAAAAAGAAAGTCCAGTCGATATATTCCCGTAACTCCGTTATC
>JBBQPP010000442.1:0-4039 GCA_038217255.1 Bacteroidales bacterium
TTTGCTCTTTTAAATCGACACTATTTTTTTCGTACAAAAGAGTTCCCCAGTCCGTTTCCGGTTCTGTTCCCCAATCATCTCCAATTGGCAATTTCCCCGCTTTCAACATCTCTTCCTGCGGATCAATTCCAAATTTATGGAACGTACCGTATTCACCATAAATACTGTAACGCGGGCCAGCACTTTTTACTAAATACGAACATTTCAGGATTGCAGAAAAACTCCCATATTCAAGCCTGATATCGTAATAATCAGTTACTTCCCCACCTGTTCGGACAATTTTCAAATGTGCCGAAACTGACTTTGGTTTTCCAAAAAGCACATAAACCTGGTCAATCATGTGTGAACCGAGATTGTATAGCACACCACCAAATTCATCCGCTTCTTCTTTCCATGTGTTTGGGGTGATGGCAGTTCGGTAACGATCATAATGTGATTCAAATTCGATAATTCGCCCCAATTTATTTGCATCCAAAACTTTTTGTACCGTCCTGAAATCGCCATCCCAACGCCGGTTTTGAAATACCGTAAAAATCAACTCCTTTACTTTTGCCAATTGAATAAGCTCTTCTGCTTCTCCGCTTTTCTGCGTAATTGGTTTTTCTACAACCACATGTTTTCCACTTCGTAATGCTTTTTTAACCATCTCAAAGTGAAACTGATCGGGCGTATTTACGATTACCAGTTCAATTTCAGGATTTTCAAGAATTTCGTTAAAAGTCCTGACGATTTTTGCTTCCGGGAACATTTTTGCAGAAATGTTTTTTGTACGTTCCAAAATACTAACTACCTCAAATCCCTGATTTACTTTTAATAACGGACCATGAAATACAAGTCCTGACATGCCAAAAGAGGCAATTGCTGTTTTAATTGATTTGTTCATTTTTTACTTTTTCTTCTATTCGAATGGTTTTAATCATAAAAAGTTGTTGAATAACATCTAAAATAATTGAATTTGGTTTATACATCATTACAAAAAAACAATATTTGATTGTAATTTCGAATTTAATTTATTGATTCTTAAAAACAATGTGAAAATGGAAAATCTTGTAAACAACTATTTGCACACTTTCTCGAGTTACAATCTTGAAACTGGTGATTTTCCGGGACCAGTAGTTACAATCTCACGACAAGCAGGCTGCTCTGCCCAGAGACTGGCCATAAAACTTTCCAAAATTTTAACAGGCTACAGTTACATGTCGGAAACAAAAACTGATGCAGAATGGGAATGGGTTGATAAAAAAGTTTTTGCAAAATCTGTCAAGGACATGATCCGCGATATTGAAGCTGGAGATTATGAAGATAAAACAGAAGCCATATCAATGCTGAAAGAGGTTTCAAAAGCATTTACTGAAGAAAAGGTTTACGACATATTAGATGAAAAACTTATTCAGATTTTGAAAGGTATTATTTGCCGTTTAGCTTTCGATGGACGTAAAATTATTGTTGGCCGCTCGGCAGGTGTAATTTTGAAAAATATACCTAATAAATTAAATATCAGATTAGAAGCACCAGCCGAATGGAGAATAAACCGAATTATGCAAATCAATGATTGCAGCCAGGCGGAAGCTTCGGATTATATCAATGAAATGGATAAAAAAAGAGATTCGTTTATCGAAAAAACAATAGGAAGAAAAGCTGAAAACAATGATTTTGACGTAATTTTTAATTATGCTTCACTTGAGGATGATGAAATTGTAGATGCAGTAGTGAACATTCTTCGAAATAAAAATATAATTTCGCAGCACACAGGATTTTAAAATCACAATTGAATTTTAATTTTCTGAAGAATTAAGGTTTTAAACCTTATTTATTAATTCAAATCTCACCTTACAAAACCTTCCTTTGGGAAGGTTTTTTTGTGTCAGGACATGGTTTAATTACAGTGCATCTGGAAAACGAAATATCATTTATTAATTTCAACTTAAATTTTCATAAAATCATAATATACATGTATTTATATCGGTTTAAAAAAATTTATTCAAATAAAAATCAAAAAATAACCTTAAAGTGTAGTGAATCTGATAAATAGTGCTTTAATTTGTATCACGAAGTTTAAAAGTTTTATTGTTAGGGGTTTTAACTTGATTTTATTTTTTTAATTATTTTTATTGAAAACTTAATCATAACAAATCAAATCTCCCAATAAGAAACCCTTCCAATTTATTATTTTTTATTATTCATTATTGTTTAAATTTTTATGAATTTATTTGTTGCAAAATTAAGCTCATCTACAACAGGTGACGAATTACAAGAACTCTTCTCTGCACATGGAGAAGTAACATCTGCCAAAGTTATTATTGACAGAGAAACCGGAAACTCTAAAGGATTTGGTTTTGTTGAAATGCCCAACGATGAAGAAGCGAAAGCTGCTATCGCTGCCATTAACGAAACCGAATTGGATGGTAAAGAAATTGTGGTTAAAGAAGCCAATGACCGTGAAGAACGCCCACGCCGGGATTCAAGAGGCGGCGGTGGCGGTGGCTACCAAGGCAGAAGCGGCGGTGGTGGTGGCGGTGGCTATCCACGTCGTGATGACAACCGTGGCGGTGGCGGATTCCAACGCCGTGATGACCGTGGCGGCGGCGGTGGTGGACGCAGAGACGACAGCCGTGGCGGTGGCGGTGGCGGTGGAAACCGTTGGTAAGCCAAAACGAAAGACATTAAGAAAGCTGTTCATCAATTGATGAATGGCTTTTTTAATGCAACATCACAACGTTTTCATCCACGTTTCCGCATCTTCCAAAACAGTTTTGTTTTCGGTTTTAACTGCAAAATCAAACCCGGGCTGGATGCAATAAGAACCATATTCACCCGATTTATTTAATGCGATAAAACCAACCTGATGTTGCTGATAGTCAGGTATTTTTTTGGCGATGCGCTTAACTGCTTCCTCACATGCTTCGGTTGGAGATTTTCCGTTCCGCATTAACTCAACCACAAGGAATGAACCCAACGTTTTCATTACCAATTCACCTGAACCTGTTGCGGCTGCACCGCCCACTTCACCATCAACAAACAAACCTGCACCAATAATTGGCGAATCTCCTACCCTGCCCGGCATTTTGTAACCCATTCCACTTGTAGTGCATGCCCCTGAAATTCTCCCTTCTTTGTCCATTGCCAACATTCCAATGGTATCATGGTTTTCAAGCACTTGGTTTTCAATATTAATTTTTGTGCTGAACTCCTTTTTTTCCTTTTTCCATTTCTTCCACGCTTTTTTCATTTGCGATGTTAATAGGTTTTCCTTTTTAAAACCATTGTCTAACGCAAATTTAAGGGCACCTTTTCCCGTGAGCATAACATGTGGCGTTTTTTCCATGACCAAACGAGCTACTGAAATTGGATGTTTGATACATTCCAGACAAGCAACACTTCCTGCCCTTCCTTTTTCGTCCATTATACAGGCATCAAGGGTAACTTTTCCACTTGAATCAGGAATTCCGCCATAACCAACAGTAATTACGCCAGGGTCTCCTTCTGGCACCCGAACTCCTGCTTCTACAGCATCAAGCGAAGTACCTCCTTTTGAAAGTATTTCCCAGGCTGCTTCATTGGCCGGCAAACCATGATTCCAGGTTGAAATAACTATTGGTAAACAATTTTTATTTTGAGAAATAATTGCAGGAGAACTATTCTTTGAAATAGATAACCCTGCAAGTGCAAGTGCACTTTTTGAAACAAATGAACGTCGGGAAATCATTTTTATGTTTTAGTTTTAAATTATTAATAAAGTAAACATTTAGACAAAAAATAATCAAAAGGTTATTCTCATGTCATTTTAATAAAAAGTTTGTCAGCGGTTGAGACTTCAATAAATGATGCACTTGCAGCCTCTCCAAATCTCCCGCCTACATATACAAGCAAATCATTTAAATTGATAGTACCGTCATTTAAAAGCGATTGAACAGCAGCCTTTTGAATTTGCATTTTATTCTTTTTAACTTCCAGAAATGAGGGTTTGATACCAAAAGATAAAGCCAGCTCGCGCACAACCCTGTGCGAATGGCATTTTGCGTAAACCGGTATATTTGAG
>JBBQPP010000443.1:0-4034 GCA_038217255.1 Bacteroidales bacterium
AATTTGTGCAGTAATATTTTTTACCACAAATTCATGCGATAATGAAGCGTTCCTGGAGAATGAAAACAAGTCAAACCTGACTGACCAAACGCAATGGGCTTCTAATTCGAATGCCGACATCTTTTTGAACGATGTTTACAGCCAGCTGGTTAAAGTTTCTAACCTGGCTGAGCAATTGGACTATTATACCGATGATTACAACATCAGCCATTATTATACGGCTTCTAACTGGAGGCAGGGAATATGCCAGGCTCCATCAAGCAGTACCGATGGTGTTTGGGGTGGAACACACGGCCCAACCAATGGTATGCATTGGAACAGGTTTTTTACCGTTGTAAGAAAATGTAATACGTTTATTCAAAAAGCGGAAGAAAATAAAACAAATTTTTCTGATGCTTTTTACAATAAGAGAGTGGACGAAGCAAAATTTCTCCGCGCATTCTTTTACGCAGAATTCTTTGTTCACATTGGAGGTCTTCCTATTATTGAAATTCCACTTGACAGGAATTCAATGACTGAAGATGAATTATATTATCCACGTGGCACTTTCGAAGAAACATTTAATTTTATTACAAGCGAACTGGGTACAATTGTTAACAACAAGTACCTTCCGGTAAAATACAACAGTGGTGACCCCAATGCAGGGCGTGCAACTTTAGGAGCTGCACTCGCTTTAAAAGGATGGATTGAATTGTTTGCCGCCAGTCCGTTGTTTAACAGTGGAAGCTCTTATTTACCCGACCCGGGAAACTATGTACACTTTGCTTCGGCAGATGCCGCACGTTGGGCTAATGCAGCTGCTACCAACAAAAAGTTTATAGACGAAATGGGGAATGGTGCCCCTTATGAACTTTTTAGCGACCTTGGTAATATTTTCAGGGCTTCAAACGAATATAATTCGGAAGTTATTTTCGACAGACAATTCCTTGATATACCGGGTATGGGAAGTAACTATGAAAGACGCGGTGGTCCGACTTATGTACTCGATCAGTACATGACATGGGGGAATTACGATCCAACGCAGGAAATAGTTGATCAATACTGTATGGCAAATGGTAAATTAATTACCGATCCGACATCAGGTTATGATCCTCAAAATCCTTATGTTGGTAGAGAACAGAGGTTTTATGACGATATTGTTTTCGATGGAGCGGTGTATAAAATGGATTGGATGCCAAGAGAAGATATAATTTATACCCGCATCGATGAAACCTATCCAAACCCGGATAAAACCAACCAGATTGATTTGGCCGGTAAAACCGATGTTGGCGACTCAGGTTATTATCAGAAAAAGAAACTAAATCCTGATAAAGCTCCTGCAGAAGATGCAAGTGGACAGAATTATATTTTTTATCGCTACGCCGAAGTATTGTTAAATTATGCTGAAGCAAAAAACGAAGCTTCCGGTCCTGATGCAACAGTCTACGATGCAATCAATAAAATTCGTACCCGTTCAAATTTACCTGATTTGGAGCCTGGTCTTTCAAAAGACCAAATGCGGGCAGCTATATGGAGAGAGCGCCGTGTGGAACTATCTTTTGAAAACAAAAGATATTTCGATAACAAACGCTTGAAAATTGCTGAACAGGTTATGGGAACGCAACGCCACAATATGGTTATTCGCAATACTGTTCCTGCTGATAACTCAGGTGTTTGGGTTTACAGTGTGGAAGTTGAGAAAAAATGGACTGCAAAGTTTGACTTAAAACAATACATGAGTCCAATTCCACAGGATGTTATTGACCAGAATCCAAAAGTTAAACAAAATCCCGGTTATTAATAATAGTTAGTTGGTATTTTGGTTTTCTGCAAAAAACCCAGGGTAGTTTTACCTTGGGATTTTTTATATAATTTCTCTGTATGAACAAATATTTGAAAATTGTTGTATTTGCAGCAGGAGCAGCTGTTTTACTGTTTCTTGGCAAAGTGATTTTTGAAATCCCGTATCGAAAAGAAATCCCGTCAATAACTGATTTGCAGTCTTTGTCAAAACCAATCCTGAAACAGTTAAGAGAAGCAACTTTTCACGCAAAAATAAACCCCAGTGCCAATAATTTGGGAAATCTCGGAATGGCATATCACTCAATTTTAAATTACGAAAATGCAGCAATTTGTTACAAACTTGCCGTTCGGAAAAATAAATCGAAATGGATTTGGAGTTACTACCTTGGATATTTAAATGAGGAAATGGGGAATTCTGCCAATGCAATCACAAATTTTCAAACGGTAATTAAGGAAAATCCAAATGCTTTTCACGCTTGGTTTTATCTCGGCGAAGCATATCAAAACATCGGCGAAAATGATAAAGCAATAGTAGCATTTGAAAAAATACAACCTTGGACAGTAAAACAATCTGATTCAAAAACAGCTACAAGAAACGATTTCTTTTCTCTTTATACTTATGTAAAATGTCAAATAGCATCTTTGTACATTAATACGAAACAAATTGATTTGGCTGAAAAATCTTTGAATGAAATAATTGATGGTAATAAATCGTTTGGTTGGGCTTTTCGATTGCTGGGTCAGGTTTACAGTTTTAAAGGCGATTCAATATACAGCAATAAAAATATTATCCGTGCAAGCGATTTAATAAATTATACTACTCCGGTTGATACAATAATCGATCAGCTGGCAAAAATTTCAAGGAGCGAGTTGTACCTGCTCAAACAAATTGACGAAGCAGATAAAAACCGATATTTTGATTGGGAACTTCAATTAATAAACCAGGGTTTTAAATATTTGCCTGACAATAAATATTTGATTTCGAAGGCTGTAACATTTTACCTAAAAAATAACACAGCAAAACAAGCATTACCGTTTTTGAAAAAGCATTTTCAGTTGTTTAACAATGATTTTAATGAATTGAAATATGTAGCAAATCTGTTGTTTGAAAAAAGGTATTTTGCACAATCAAACCTATATTTCACAAGGGTTTTGGAGCTAAAACCAGACGAAACTGATTTGCAGGTGTTCATTGTACTTGGGCTATTCAATCAGAATGAAAAACAAAAGGCCATAAATTTAATGAATGATTATCTAAAAGAAGATAGTTTGAATGTGAAGGTTTTGACCAATACAGTTGTTGAATTGCTTGATATGGAGGAACTTGAAAAAACCGGGTATTATCTCGAAAAGTTGCAAAAACTTTCTCCTGCCGATGCTAAAACTTTGCTTTTGTCGGGTAAAGTTGCATTCCAAAAAGGAGAAATTCAAAAAGCACAGTCATTTTACGAAACCTCATTTATCAAAAATCCAAACGATATTGTCACAGTAAAGGCATTAAGCGATGTTTTAATGCGCCAGAAATTATGGGGAAAAGCACAGTTGCATTTTAAAAAATCAATGGTTTATTTTCCCAATGAACCATATCTGTTAGAAATATATGGAACATTATTAATCGTTTGCCCCGAGCAGGAATTAAGAAATTATACTGAAGGAATTGAATATTTGGAGAGAGCTTTTTATCATAAAGACTGCCCCCCTGAAATTGCCATTTCTGCCGGCAAAAGTCTTGCAGAAGCTTATGTTGTATTAGGTAACAAGCAGGTTGCAACGGCATATTTAAAATTAGTAATTGATTTTGCCAAAAGTTTAAATTTACCGCACGAGTTTACAGACAAATTAGAGGAGAGGCTAAATGAAATTGGAAGTTAAAAAAAAGTACCAATTGCTTCTGAATATTTTTCAATGGATTACGGGTTGATGGAACCTTTTTAGTTGGTTGAAGCAAATTAGTTGCTTGCGTTCTAATTGGGGCGCGACTCAAAGTCGCACCCCGATTTATCGCAAAAGGCATAAAAAAATCCTGCCAATTTCTCAGCAGGATTTTCACTTAAACCTTCAATATCGAATAATTATTTCACCCAATTCACCTTCACTTTTTTCAAATCCTGCGAGTTTCCACCGATTTGAATTTCAAATTCGCCGGGTTCCCAGTTGTATTCTAAGTTGCTGTTGTAAAATTTCAGTGCATCGGTTGAAACCGTAAATTTTACATTTTTAGTTTCGCCTGGTGCGATCGCCACTTTCTGAAA
>JBBQPP010000444.1:0-4033 GCA_038217255.1 Bacteroidales bacterium
GTAATCGACACTGTAATGAATGGCCACGAGCGCCTTTGGAACATTATGCACGAAAAAGATGCTCTGTATGCCAAACCCGATTTTTCGGATGAAGATGGTTTGCAAGCTGCTCATTTGGAAGCAGAATTTGCCGATATGAATGGGTGGAATGCTGAAAGTGATGCTGCTTCGTTACTCAGTAATCTTGGTATTAAAGAGGAATCTCATTACACTTTAATGAAGGATATGAGCGGGAAAGAAAAAGTGAGGGTTTTACTTGCCCAGGCACTTTTTGGAAAACCCGACAATCTTTTGCTTGATGAACCTACCAACGACATTGACCTTGAAACAGTTGTTTGGCTTGAAAATTATCTGGCCAATTACGAAAATACGGTATTGGTAGTTTCGCACGACAGGCACTTTTTGGACGCAATTTCTACCCATACAATCGACATTGATTTCAATGACATAAAAATGTTCGCCGGAAACTACAGTTTCTGGTACCAAAGTAGCCAGTTGGCGCTTCGCCAGCACCAGGCACAAAACAAAAAAGCTGAAGAAAGGAAGAAAGAGTTGCTTGAATTTATTCAGCGTTTCAGTGCCAACGTAGCAAAATCGAAACAGGCAACAAGCCGCCGAAAAATGCTCGAAAAACTGAACATTGAAGATATCAGACCATCAACAAGAAAATATCCCGGGATTATTTTTACTCCCGAACGTGAAGCTGGTGACAAAATATTGGATGTGATAGGTTTGAGCACCAGCATTGATGGAGAAGTTGTTTTTAAAGATGTTGATTTTGTAGCTGAAAAAGGCGAAAAAATTGTATTTATTTCTCGTGACCCGAGGGCTATGACCGCCCTTTTCGAAATTATAACCGGACATGCTGAACCTGATAAAGGTACTTATCAATGGGGACAGACTATTACCTCTGCCTATCTTCCACTCGATAATGCTGAGTTTTTTACCAGTACCAAACTTTCTCTTTTCGACTGGTTTTGCCAATTTACTTCGGATACAACTGAAATATTTGTTCGTACCTACCTCGGAAGAATGCTTTTTGCAGGTGATGAAATTTATAAAAAGGTGAATGTACTTTCCGGAGGGGAAAAAGTACGATGCATGATAGCCCGAATGATGCTTGCAAATGCAAATGCTTTGGTTTTAGATTCACCAACAAACCATCTCGACCTTGAATCGATTCAGGCTTTTAATAATAATTTGCAGCGTTTTCCCGGAAATGTATTCATGTCATCGCATGACCACGAGTTTATTTCAACAGTTTGCGACAGAGTTATCGAATTAACACCCAACGGGATTATTGATAAACTGATGAATTTCGACGATTATATTACCGACGAACGGATTCACGAACAAAGGGAAAAGCTTTATCAAAAATAAAATATGAATTTTCAGGAAATTTATATTCCCGTTGAACAAGCACTTGAAATCGGCCAATTCAAGGAAATGGATTATTACACAGTTAATAATTACGATTTGCCTGTTGAATTGATGATGGAAAATGCCGGGTTACAATTGGCCAATTTGGTAGCTCATTCATCGAATAAAACAAAAAAAAAGGCTATCTCCATTTTATTGAAGATAGCCTATGAATATAAGTCTAACCTTGAGCCGGTGGGACTTTAATTATTTCCCTTAGGCCTCTGGTTTAATAACATAATACGCATACCCTTTTTCAGGATAAAATCCTTCAATAAGAATTGGTTTTTTACTTTCAGACCTTATATAAACCCTATCAATATCTTCCTTACTTGATACTGGTATTTTATTTATTTCGGTGATAATAAACCCGGTTTTAATTCCAGAATCTTTCAGTTTGCCGCTGTTTAGTTTAGTAACCTGCACACCTTCATCTATTCTCAAATTTTCTCTGTCTTTTTCTGCTACAGGGCCAAATTCGGCACCTAGAGCAGACGATGGTTCCTTCACAATCGAAGTATCACCTTTCACATTACGCAAAACAACGCTAATTTCTTTTTTGTCCCCATCTTTTAAGACGCCGACATTAATTTTGTCCCCGGGATTATATTTTCCAATTTGTTCCTGCAATTGAGAACTGGTGTTCACGCTACTGCCATCAATTGAAACAATAATATCACCCTCTTTGATACCTGCATTACGGGCAGCGCCATCTTCAGTAGTACTTACAACATATGCTCCTCCCATTTTATCAAGATGATTTGCTTTACCTATACTATCATTTACTGACCGCATCATAACGCCCAGAACAGCACGTTGTACTTCACCATATTTTTTCAGGTCGTAAACCACTTTTTGTGCGATAGATGCAGGAACTGCAAATGAATAACCGGAATAAGAACCTGTTTCGGAAGCAATAGCAGAATTAATACCTACTAAATCGCCGTTTGTGTTTACCAAAGCGCCTCCACTATTTCCCGGGTTTACGGCAGCATCGGTTTGTATGAACGATTCTAAAGGCATTTGTCCGCTCATTATACCAATACTTCTTGATTTGGCACTTACAATACCAGCCGTAACCGTAGATGTCAGATTAAAAGGATTACCTACGGCGAGAACCCATTCACCTAGTTTTAGTACATCAGAATTACCCCATACAAGATAAGGTAGATTATCTGCATCTATTTTTACGAGTGCAATATCCGTATTTGGATCTTTACCAATTACTTTAGCTGTAAATTTTCGATTATCATCCAAAATGACTTCCACATTTACGGCATCATCCACTACATGGTTGTTGGTAACAATGTAACCATCCTGACTGATGATGACTCCTGAACCAGATGCCATTGCATATTGCGGTTGCTGTCTTTGGCCATGTTGACCATTCATCCCCTGCTGACCAGGTCCGAAAAAGAAATAAAGTGGGTTATCCTGCCCCATTCCCATTTCCATTTCCCGTTCCACTTTTACTTGTATATGAACAACAGCATGTACTGTTCTTTCAGCGGCCTCAGTTAAGTCAGGTAATTGACCTTGTTGATTTTCGTTTATCATTTGTTTAGCAAGATGTATAGGGGTTTTCTCACCTAGCACAACTTGCGAAGTAGTTACATTTGTTTTCGTATATACGAAAACAACCAAAACTGCTGTTACTAATGCAACAGCAAACATCGACATCGTTCTTTTTATCTTTTCCATGATATTAAATTTTAAATTTATATTTCACCACCTAATTTTCAAATAACGTACCCACATTTTCAAAATTTACATTAATTTATATTTATTAAAGTACGTTAACACAACTTGCAGATTATTAATGACTAAGTGGTAAAAAAGGGTGAATTTGTGTCAGTATTTTTTATCATTTTTTAACTGACATATCTGAAAAAAGTAAATTTTGTCAGGTTTTTCAGCGATGAATCAAAGGAGGATCAATCATAAACTGAAAGTCATAATTTTAGACAAGGTTGGAAAAATTTAAACTGTTATCAATTTAAAAAGATTATTCGTTTGCAATAAATTTAGAATATTGAATTTAAGATTGAATTAACTTTGTTTCGATGTATTTTAATATTTTCCCTACAACTATTTTTCTGAATCTGAAATAACGATTATAAAATCAAAGAAATTTTTCATGAAATATTTTGCAATAAAAAATACATTTATATATTTGTAAGCGATTACTCACTTATATAATATGACTGACAAAAAAGAAAATATATTAATAGCAGCATTGAAATTATTTGCAAACGAAGGTTATTCGGCAACTTCAACCAGTAAAATTGCCAGGGAGGCAGGAGTTTCTGAAGGATTGATTTTCCGTCATTTTGGAAATAAAGAAGGATTGCGCGATGCAATATTAAAGGATGGTGAAGAAAAGGCAAAAATGATTTTTGCAGACATTATTTTTGAGTCAGATCCTAAAGAAGTTATTCGTAAGTGCCTGGATATAAGCAGAAAGATTGCTTCTAACAAAGAAGTGGCTGACTTTTGGAAATTGCAATACAAAATAAAGTGGGAAATAGAAGTTTATGGTGAGCACAAGATGGAACCGCTGGAACATGCCTTAACCAATGCTTTCTCAAAATTAGGTTATCCTTCACCTGAGTTG
>JBBQPP010000445.1:0-4031 GCA_038217255.1 Bacteroidales bacterium
CGCGTGCCAATCCATGTTTCTCCTTGTTTATCATGATACACACATAATATCGAATTATTGGATAAACTTCGGGGTTTTCGGTCATCGTGCTGGTAAAATCCGGTGACACCACGGCTCTTCGAATAGGTATATAAACCTCCGCGTGTGCCAATCCAGTATTCGCCAAAAAAGCCTTTTGAAATTGTTCTTACGTTTCCGACCGTTTGTTTTCGGGGGTTAACTGAATTGACTTAATTATTTTTGACTCCGGTTCAACAAGAAACAAACCCGAAGAATATGTTCCTATCCAAAGTAAGCCTTCCTCGTCAAGATAAATTTCCCAAATTTCCCTGTTTTGATTTTCTTCATACAGAAGCTCAAATTGATCCATTTCATTATTGGCAGGATTATAAATAAAAACTCCGTTATTAGTGCCAATCCATAATTTACCTGAATTGTCAAATTGAAGATTTCTCACAAAATTACCTTCAAACGCAAATTCCTTTGATTTATAATTTGGTTTAACTGACTTGAGATTCCCTGAAGTATCAATTTTGAAAATGTTAAAATCGGTTCCAATCCAAATATTTCTGGATTTGTCTGTTTCGATCGCATTAACAAATACTTCTCTCAATTTAAATACTTCATAATTTTTAAACGGATTTGAAAAACGTTCTTTTTCCCTGTTAAAAATATTAAGCCCGCCATTTTCTGTTCCAACCAGTAAATTTCCATTTTTATCTTCCCTGATTACTCTTACCAGGTTTCCATTTAAACTGGTTGAATCGTTAGGATTAGGCAAAAAATTCACAAAATTATATCCATCGAATCTGCTTAATCCCTGGCTTGTACCTATCCACATCCAACCTTTGCTATCCTGATAAATACATTGAATCTGGTTATTGGGAAGTCCGTCTTCCTGCGAAAAAATATCGAAAGTAAATTGAGTAACAGAAACCTGGCCATTTGCCGGAATTTCAAACCAAATTACTGATAAAACAAGTAAAACGAATCGAAGTATTAATTTGTTGACTGACACATTTTTCATTATAGTTTCATAAAATCGGAAACGCACAAATTAATGTTATTTTAATTGAAAATCAAATACGTAAATACTGTAAACAAAATGTGCCTTGGTGGTAAGAATAAAAGAGGGAAGATTTTCATCTTCCCTCTTTTCTGTGGTACCACATAGAATTGAACCAGGGGACACACGGATTTTCAGTCCGTTGCTCTACCAACTGAGCTATGCTACCTTTTTAGGTAGTTGCTCTACCTCCCGATAGCTATCAAGATGAGATATGGTACACCCCTTTATTTTGGTGTTGCAAAAGTAAACATTTCTGGAGCCGCGATACAGGTTGGTAGATGATGGCTATGATAGATGTGCTGGACTATTAAAGATGGAATATTACCAAAGGTCTATCGAATAGCATCATTACTCAAACGATGGCTATCCCATCAAAATTATATTGGAAACAATACCTGTCATATTATTTGGATGTGTATACAATCTGGTATAACAGAAGAAAATCAAAAAGCAGAGGGCTCCTTTTTCAAAAATTAACTGAACAAGGAGTCGTGCATTAACCTACTGAATATAAATTAATTAAGAGTATGTGACATGTGCATATCTCAGTTAATATTTAATACTATTCCTCTCAACATCCCTCCTAAATTATCAGAAACATAACAATGATAGATAGAGTTACCGGCAAAAGAAGCAATGTTAATCCATTTAAAAACAACTTCACCTAAAGAGTTTCTTGTTCTATCTTTTTGGCTAGTATATCTTTATCTTTAGTGACCACTACATTTTGGGATTTTGGTTCTTCTTTTATTTGTGAAGTAAAATCGTGAATCAATGGCGTGTCTGGATTCGAACTATGCGCATAAACATTCTCGTAGAAAATCTTTCTTATCTTATTAAGATTATCATCATGCGATAATTTTTTTGTTGTTTCTAAGTTTTCAAATATTTCTTCTACTTGTTGAATGTGTTCATTTTTTGGAATTTGTATAACACAATCAAGATTTGAACTTTCATCGTTTTCGAAAAGTTTTGTATAAACCTTTCCGCTAATTTTTGAATCACCACTAACCTTAATTTTACGAGAGCAAAATATATTCCCTACTAATTCTCCCGATAGATCGAGATCTCTACATATAATATCACCAACAATTTTTGAGCTTTTCCCAACTACTACTTTCTGGGAAGACATAATAGTCCCATAAAAGTCACACTCAATTCTAAACGATTTTTTTGTTTTGATATAACCTTCCAAAATACTTTCGGAAGGGATCAAAATCGGTGTATCATCATTTTCCATCTTCATAGTTTTATTAATATTATTAGATATCTTTTCATCATTAGATATCTGCTTATTTAACAAATTCTTTGTTTTTGAAACCAACATTTATTTATTTCGCTAATTTTTGTCCAAATATATAAATTATATCACATACCCACTTACCCCTAATAGTCAAAACCATCCTGACATCAATTTAATTTTACTATTAAACATAAATTGAATGCCAATATATACTTTTTTCTCACAAAAAACAACGAATGAATAAGATTCCCTTGCCTTTTTTAACATTTTCATACTATGATTGTGGTTCGGATATTTTTGATGCTTTTGCCGGGAAATGTATGCATCATTATTTTTGATTGACCATTTAATCTTTTTTTATTTAAAACAGTCCAATCCAATTTTTACCCCAAATTCAACAACATTCACAAAAAACAATTTACTTTTGCTGAAATAGTAAAAAATCGTAAATTGTAACCTCTTAACTTCCGGACGATTTATTGACAAATTAAATAGGGTAAAATTAAAGATAATAAAAATGGCGAAACAAGAAGTTTACAACGAGGAGCAGAATGAACCCATTAATATCATCAGCGAAGGGACAATAATAAAAGGCGATATTATTGCGAATGGTGATATCCGGATCGATGGAGAATTAATTGGGAATATCACGGCAAAAGGGAGATTAGTAGTTGGGCCAACCGGTAAAATCAGGGGTCCGATAGATTCTAACAACATAGAAGTTTTGGGGACTATTAAAGGAAAAATTACAGCAAGCGAGTTGCTAAAAATGAAATCAACTTCTCAAATTGAGGGAGATATAATTGCGGGGAAACTCTCAGTTGAACCCGGTGCGGTATTTTTTGGAACATGTACAATAGGAGGTACAACTCCAGTAAAAGAAACAGTAAAAGAAACAGAAAAAGAAAAAGAAACGGGAAAATAGAAAAGCCGGGTTCGATAATTTTATCCCGTACTCCAGCTTAGGTTTCGAAATGATGGCCATTATTGGCATTTTTACATTTGCGGGATACTAAAACCGACCAGTGGATTGATAAACGGATTTAAAGGCTTTCCTTTGGGTTTGATGATTCTTTCTGTAACTCTTTCTCTAATTTACGGAACCAGAAACCTATTAAAAATAAATAATCAAATCTCAAAATTCAAATCTCAATCAAAAAAAATAACCGATTTCTTTAATATCCGGCCATTAGGAAGCCCGTCTTCCTTCGAAAAAATATCGAAAGTAAATTGAGTAACAGAAACCTGACCAATTGCCGGAATTTCAAACCAAATTCGCGTGTTTTGTATTTCAAAAGCAACGCTTCCGAAATTCCCGGGTATTTCTTCAAATTGTTATAATAATTTTTGTTGCGCATCTTTTTAATATGCGATTCTATCAAAGCTGCTTGATCTTTTGTTTCGCATTGAAGTTTCCAAAAAAGCATCCAATCATCAGCCCTTTTTGTAAAAGCACCAGTATAATATGCTAAATTATGCTGTTTTAGCCTTTCTTCGACATTAACTGTCTGACCAGCATAAAAACTGTTGTTCTTTTCACTATAGATAATATAAACAAAATGTGCCATAATTGTTTAAAAATCGAGTAGGAAGGTAGGGATTAATTCCCTACCTGTCCTCTCACACCACCGTGCGTACCGTTCGGTACACGGCGGTTCTTCAATTTATACCGTTAACCAAACTGTAACGTTCCGAGAAAAAGACATAACCTGAAAGACT
>JBBQPP010000446.1:0-4028 GCA_038217255.1 Bacteroidales bacterium
TGTTTCGGTTGATTTTGGCGGGAACAAATTCATTTGAGTAAGTACATCGTAAATTCGTTCGGCGCCAAAAGAAACCCCGACACCCGAAACATTTGGCAACCCAAAAATCCCGGTCAAATCGTCATAACGACCACCACCACAAATACTTCCTATTTCAAAATCCTTTGCTTTTACTTCGAAAATGGCTCCAGTATAATAATTCAAACCACGTGCAAGTGTTAAATCAAGTTCGACCTCTGTTTTTAAATTCAGGTTATTTAAGTAGGCAAACAACTTTTTAATTTCGTTCACCCCTTTGATTCCTATTTCAGAAGAAGCCAAAATAACTTCTAATTTTGCAGTTTTTTCAATTGAATTGCCTTCTAATGCCAAAATGGGTTGTAACTTTTCAATGGCATCATTTGAAACCCCTTTTTCGGCTAATTCGGCATTTACTTTTTCCAAACCGATTTTATCTAATTTATCGATGGCAACAGTAATATCAATTATCCGGTCATTCTCTCCTATTACTTCGGCAATCCCAGCCAATATTTTTCGGTTGTTGATTTTTACTACTGTATTAATTTTCAATCGGTTAAATACATCGTCGATAATTTGAACCAGCTCAACTTCATTTAACAGACTGTTGCTGCCAATCACATCAACATCGCACTGATAAAACTCGCGGTAACGTCCTTTTTGTGGGCGGTCGGCGCGCCAAACAGGCTGGATTTGGTAACGTTTAAAAGGAAATGTAATGTCGTTTTGGTATTGAACAACAAACCTTGCAAAAGGTACGGTGAGGTCGTAACGCAAACCTTTTTCTGAAATTTTTGAAGTCAGTTTATTTGAGTTTTTTTCATCTAAAAGTTCATCGGGAACCTTTGAAATATAATCGCCGGAATTCAGGATTTTGAAAAGCAATTTATCCCCTTCTTCCCCATATTTCCCGGTTAAAGTTGAAAGATTTTCCATAGCAGGTGTTTCAATAGGTTGAAATCCGTACAAGCGAAAAACTTCTTTTATCAAATCGAAAATATAATTCCGTTTTACCATTTCAACGGGCGAAAAATCGCGTGTTCCTTTTGGTATGGAAGGTTTTTGTGCCATGTTTTTACTTTATTTAAGTGGGCAAAAGTATAAAAATATGCCGGAATTGCAGCAAAACTAACCATTCCAAAAATTCGTATATTTGTTCAAACAAATTTTAAAAATCATGGATTATACAATAAGGATTAGCGATACTTCTCCCAAGGCAAAAAGCATTATCAACATGCTAAAAGAGTTGTCGAAAGACTATTCGTTTTTAACCATTTCAGAAGATATTGATGAAGTTCAGGAAAATATATTGCAGGAATTGGATGCAAGATATGATCACATGAAAAAACACCCAGATGAATGGAAAACATGGGAAGAAGTGAAGAATAATATAATGAATTCATGAATTCTTTTCAATTACGAGTAGATCCTTTTGCTGAGTATGACATGCAACATGCAAAAGATTGGTACAATGACAAAAGTGATAATTTGGGCAACGATTTTATGATTGAAGTTGAGAGAACAATTGCTCAAATGCTTAACAACCCGTATCAATTTCCATTAATTACCCAAGATACCAGAAAAGCTGTTATAAATCGATTTCCATATACAATCTTTTATCAAATCGGCTTAAATACGGTAGATTTATATGCCGTATTTCACAACAGTAGAAATCCAATAATTTGGAAGAAACGGTTAGAATAATTATGGAAGACAAGAGAAAAGAAGGCCGCTACAGTAGAATTTACGCGCAGTTGAGCGAACTGGTTTTAAAAAGCAACAATCAATCAGCTCGTATGGCGACAATTATAGCTGTGCTTCATCACAAAATGGAATACTTTTTCTGGACTGGTTTTTATATATTGGAAGACGGAAAAATGACAGTAAATATGTACCAGGGTCAGGTTGCATGCCAGATTCTCGAAAAAGACAAAGGTGTTTGCTGGGCAGCATTTAACAAAAAGGAAACAATTGTGGTGGAAGACGTGCATGATTTCCCCGGCCACATTGCATGTGATTCTCGTTCAAACTCTGAAATTGTGGTTCCTTTCAAAAATAAAACAGGAGAAATCATTGGCGTTTTAGATGTCGACAGTTCTGAAAATGGCGCATTCTCGGAAATTGATGCACGTTGGTTAGAGAAGATTTTAGAGTTGGTGCACATTTAAGATTTTTATCAAGCATAAAATTTTCAAAGTTGTTTCAATCGAATAATCATTATCATCAAAAAAAATACGTCCCTTATTTTGACAAAATCTAAATTTGTGGCCTTATCTTGATTTTCATATTGTAAAATTTAACTTTGGTGCTTTTTCAAATTAAAACAATAAACCAAAGTAAAATGACAAATCAAAACAGCACCACAATCAAATTCTACAAAGAAGAACAAATCCCGGTAGAATTACACAAGGTAAGGGTAGTCCAAAAACTCCATTTAAGGCCAATCGATGAACGTGCAAAAGCAATGGAAGCAGCAGGGTACAATACATTTCTTTTAGATACAAGCAATGTTTTCCTTGACATGTTAACCGATTCCGGGACAAATGCCATGAGTGATAACCAGATAGCATCGATGCACCAGGCTGATGATGCATATGCTGGCTCGCAAAGTTTCTTTAGAATGGAGAAAGCCGTTCGCGATGTATTTGGCAAACATTATGTAATGCCAGTTCACCAGGGTCGCGCCGCCGAGAATATCATTTCACAGGTGTTTATAAAAAAAGGCGATGTAATTCCGATGAATTACCATTTTACCACTACCAAGGAACACATGATGCTCAATGGTGGTACTGTACTGGAAATTTATACTGACAAAGCACTAAAAATCAAAAGCAGTGAACCATTTAAAGGAAACATCGACATTGATAAATTAAAAGCAGTATTTGCTGAGTATGGTGCTGAACGCGTTCCATTTGTGCGGATGGAAGCTTCGACCAACCTGATTGGAGGACAACCATTTTCAATGCAAAATATGCGGGATGTAAAAAAGGTTTGCGATGAAAATGGAACTATGATGGTACTTGATGCCAGTTTGATTGGTGAAAATGCTTACATGATTAAAAAACGTGAACCAGAATTTGCAAACGCCGAAATCAAAGATATTCTCAATGAAATGTGCGGTTATGCCGACATGGTTTATTTCTCCAGTCGTAAAGTCAGTTCGACCCGCGGAGGTGGAATTGCAACAAACAGCAAAGATTTGTACCTGAAAATGCGCGATTTACTTGTGTTATTTGAAGGTTTTACAACGTATGGCGGTATGTCAACGCGCGAAATTGAGGCATTGGCAGTGGGCATGTACGAAACCTGCGATGACACGGTAATCAGCCAGTCGCCTTCATTTATTGAATACGCAGTAAATTCGCTTGACTCAGCAGGAGTTCCGGTCATTACACCTGCAGGAGCATTAGGTTGCCATATCGATGCAATGGGTTTCATTCCACAAGTACCACAGCAGCAATATCCTGCAGGTGCGCTCGCATCAGCTTTGTTTATCGTTTCCGGAATCCGTGGGATGGAAAGGGGAACAATTTCAAGTATCCGCGATGAAAATGGCGATGACATTCTTGCCGATGTTGAATTGCTTCGCCTGGCTTTTCCGCGAAGGGTTTTTACACTATCGCAAACAAAATTTATGATTGACAGGGTGAAATGGCTGTATGATAATCGCGAATTGGTTGGTGGATTGGAATGGGTTGAAGAACCGCCACTCCTCCGTTTTTTCATGGGACGATTGAAACCTATTGGAGACTGGACTGAAAAATTGATAGCCAAATTCAAAGCTGATTTTGGGGATTCGTTGTAGAATAGACTATTAGTACAAAGTAGTGAGTATTGAGACTTTGTACTTTCAAAATAATAAAAAGGGGATCAGTTTTGGTTCCCTTTTTTTATTGTTTATTTTCATTTTCCACTTTAAACTTTCATCTTTAAACTTTAAACTGATTAATTATGGTCGATTGGAACAAAGTACGCGAAGAATTCCCTGTTTGCAAAAAGTATGTTTATCT
>JBBQPP010000447.1:0-4021 GCA_038217255.1 Bacteroidales bacterium
CCAGTAAAGTTGGCAGCACCAAACATATCCAAACGAACAAATGGAAATTCCAGATTCTCCCGTAAAAACAAAAGCCACATCCTGCCCCGCATATGCACTTGTAAACCAAATACTACATGCGAAAGACTCACAATGGCTGCCCACAATCCCAAATCACGTCTAAAATCGGTAGAAACTGATTTTGAACGGAAGAAAATTCTGGATAGTGGACCAGCAACCAGGCTGGCTGCCAATAACAATAATCCAGGGTAAGCTGTTGCCATACTCAAACGAAAAATTACATTCTGTGATTCAACATTCAGATACATCAGTCCAACTGAAATTACTGAAATTAACAGTAGAGGTATATGGTGCTGAATTAATCGTTTTCGCGCTCTTTTCATTCCAATTATCGAAGTCCACTTTGATATTTTCATCTTTCTTTTTAACAGTAATAAATATAAAAATTGAAATTTCCAGGTATTAGCAAAACAAATCTTACAATCCTTTCAATTTCAGGTTATCAAAAACAGAATCTATAACTGTCTGTTAACTTTAATTTTTCCAAGTTGATACCAACCTTCTCCAACTTTACCTTCAATAGCTAAATTTACCCGGGGCTGATGTTTTAGCCGATCAACAAGAGCAATCTGTAAATCATAGGTCCCCTCAGGTAAATCAGAGGGTAAAAATACGGCATTATCAAAAACAATATCGCCAGGTAACCATTTCGTTAAATTAACTTCCGGACATATCATTACTGATTCATTCTCACCTGATTTTAATCGTATTGCAAAAATGAAATCTTTATAGCAGGGTGCTACACCAACATTTTCCCACCAGGAAGTAAAATTCAGCTTCCCATTCTGTTGAATTTCCGGTGGATAAGTAAATCTGCGTAACACAAATCTATAACCCATTTTTTTCAACCATTCATCCACAAGATCGCCCCATTCTTCGGGCACAGGTGAGGATTTTGCATTAAAAGAAGACATGTGCCATTTTAATGATTGGTCAAAAATATACTGAACTTCTTCTCTTCCATAACCCTGTTTGTCACGCCAGCTTAAAAAGGTACCACAGATTTCAAAACTTAGCGGCGAATGCATCCAATCATCCTGTACATCACACTTGATTATTTCACGGGGATAAAAATCGTACATATGTGTCCATCCGTTTTGATCATCGGCCCAAAATCCTAAATCACCAATACAATCTACTCTCCACCCCATTGGAATTTGAGAATTTGCATACTTGTTGGTTTTTTCATCCATGAGCAAAGCAATTAATGGAGTTTTTTTAAAGGAATCCGTATAGGAATTAACAAGAGTTTCTCTTGCGTTTTGGCTTAATAACTCCGAACCTGCTCCTTCACCCCAGGCTCCCACAATTGAAAGATCTACTGCCTCAAGGTCAGGATGTCCATCATAACGATTTCCTAAAGCCCTTATCATACCACCAAAATATTCGGCATACCTCGAATCTTCCGGGTCCACCATCCATGAATTAACCGGATTATTATATTTCCAGTTTTGGCCTGTTCCTACCATTTTCCTGTACCAATCGGGAACGTCTTTCTCATTACCCGTGCCATATGGTGCAATTCGAAGAAGAAGGGTTTGCCCCCTGCTTTTTGCAATTTCAAGTGCTTTGTCTATCATATCCCAACGATAAACTCCCTTCTCCGGTTCTATATATTTCCAGTAGATCCGCCAATAAGCAATTGTAGTAGAAGGATGGCCCACATTAGTGAGATCTCCATCAAATTCCTGATAATCAATCGGAAAACCTTCAGTCCAACCTATTCCTTCATTTAGAGTATCTCCGTTAAACCGCTGGAACGTCATAAAGCCCATTCCTGGATTGGTTAAAACATCATTAATTCCCTTGGGCTTAATAATCGTAAGATTTTCCGGATTCTGCGAAAAAGCACTCAATGCAAAAAAAATGAAAGCCAAAAAATTAATCTTTTTTCCAATCCATAAAATATTCATAATACTATCTTTTTTCAAATGACCTTAATTTATTTATATTAAATAATGCATAGAAATTGTTACTTACACATTCCAAAATTTTTCAAACAATTTTGCATTCCGATCAATTGTTTTATACTTTGATATTTTTTCAAAAATAAAAAATTATCTACAAATTAATAAGGTTTTGTAAATATATTATATTTTATTTACTTTTATAAATATTTATAATAACAATAAAATGAAAGAAATAGTTGTAATTGCCTTGATCAGTATCTTACTGGCAGGTTGCGGGAAAAGAGATTATTCAAATGTAGAAGTTGACAATCCAAAGTATATACCCAATACTGTATTCAAAGGTTCCGAAGACTTAACTTCACCCAAATTTGCCCATTTAATTGAAAAGTACCAGTTGGATACGATATTCCATGGAGAAACCGATGAATTGAAACGTATATTATTGTTGCGCCATTGGATTAGATCAATTGTAAGCATCAATGATTTTGGAGATCCTTATCCAGGAGGTGGTTATGTTGAAGGTATTTTAGACAATGCTTTGCAAGGACAAGGTTATCATTGCGGGCATTTTATGAAAGTGCAGAATGGAATTATGAATGCTTACGGATTTGTTACAAGGACTCTTGGAGCAGGACCAGGTGTGCAGGGAGGACCAAATGGCCACCACGGGATAAATGAAATTTGGTTGAATAACTACCACAAATGGTTTTTATCTGATGCAAAATATGACCACCATTTTGAAAAAAACGGCATCCCATTATCAGCATTGGAAATTCGTGATGAATATTGGAAAAATAAAGCTGCTGATATCACCATGGTAAATGGACCGGAAAGAATTGCAGTGGATTTTGATTCACTGTATAAAACCAGCAAGGAAAGATTTGCCCAAACCTATACATGGATTGAATTCCATGGACACAACGACATGTTTACGGTATGGCCCAACCACGAGGAGCTGTTGGTGATGTACGATGATGACTTTTTCAAAAATAATACATGGATATGGGGAGGTAAACCACACTGGGCATATGCACAACCTGACTTTATGGTAAAAGTTGAAGACAGGGATGCCATAGAATGGACTCCAAACACCATCGCTTCTAAAGTTATTATTGAAAACAATAAAGCAACCATTGAATTGGTTTCTGATACGCCAAACCTAAAGGAATACCAGATGAAAATTTCTCCATCAGAAGAATGGGTAAAAGTAGATAATATCACCGTGATCAATCTTAAAGTGAAAAAATATGATTTGACATTTCGGGCAGTAAACCTTGTGGGAATTACAGGTCAGGAACATAGAGTGCTTATTGAAAGCAATTAATTGGTTGGCAATAGCAAAAAGAAGAATTAACTGAAAGCAATCAACTACGAATATAAGATGAATGAAGGAATTTTGTATATATCGATTTTACTGATTTTTTCTGTTCTGTTGTTCTGTTTTTTGGATTTAAAAGCAAATCGATTGGAACATTTTTATGTAATAAAATAGTGACACCATGAAAAAAAATAGAATCTATTCAATTCTAATCCTTGTATTTTTTACTTTGATTCAATTCCCAATAAATATTTATGCACAGGAAGAAACACAAGCTAAATACCAGGTGAAAGAAGAGTTGGATTTAAAAGTTTCCATGCGCGATGGCATAAGGCTTTCCACGAATATCTATCGTCCGGATGCACCGGGAAAATTTCCTGTAATATTGATAAGAACACCCTATGGAAATGGCGGCAAAGGAAATAAAGACGGCCATTTTTTTGCTCAGCGGGGTTATGTTGTCATTGATCAGGATTGCAGGGGGAGATACGAATCGGAAGGTGAATTTTATGCCATGAAATTTGAAGCCGAAGACGGTTATGACATGCAGCAATGGGTTGGGCAGCAAATGTGGTGCAACGGTAATATTGGTACTTCGGGTGGATCATATGTCGGATTTACGCAATGGATGCCTGCCCCGCTTCAGAGTCCCTATTTGAAAACAATGTTTGCTGCAGTTACTTTTTCCGATTTTTATGAATCAATATATCAAAATGGTGCATTTCGTTTAGGA
>JBBQPP010000448.1:0-4016 GCA_038217255.1 Bacteroidales bacterium
GGTAAAAGTATTTGTTTCAGCCGCCGATGCCAAAAAGGCCAGTGAAATAGTAAATGATTTTAAGAAAAATCCGAATGTAAACGGAGAATAACAATGAAGACATTTGAAGATATAAACGAATATATTTCAGAATTTCCTGAAGAAATTAAAGTTATACTGAAACAAATCAGGCAAATAATTCGGGAAGCAGCACCCGAGGCAAAAGAGGCAATAAAATACGGTATGCCAACTTTTGTTTTAAACGGAAACCTAGTTCATTTTGCAGCTTTCAAAAACCACATCGGCTTCTACCCTGCCCCTTCCGGAATCGATGCTTATATAAATGAACTGGCAGTTTACCGCACCGGAAAAGGGACTATTCAGTTTCCGATCAATAAACCGATTCCTTTCGATTTGATTAAAAAAGTAGTGAAATACAGAATGCAGGAGAATTTGGGAAAGCGGAAAGGAAAGGTTTTAAAATAATGATTGCAGGTTACAGGTTTGGGTTTCGTAAGAAGCAAATGAAAATTGGATATTGAACGTTCGATATTGGATATTTTTTATTGGTTACGGGTTTTGTGTTTCAATTTTCCTTTGGATTAAAACCTTATTTAATCGCACAAACTTCAGTAGCCCAAAAATAAACCCTTAAGAAACTAACATTATTAAATTGCAGAATTTATCAGGTTGAAAATTCATATAAATGAACATCAAAAAAAAAGTAATAGTTGTAGGTGGTGGATTTGCAGGGATTCAACTGGTGAGAAAATTAGATGATAAACTTTTTGATATTTATCTGATTGACAAGTTGAACCATCACCAGTTTCAGCCCCTGTTTTATCAGGTTGCAACTTCACAAATTGAACCATCGAGCATTTCATTCCCGCTGCGACATGTTTTCAGGAATAAAAAGAACGTTTATATTCGTTTAGCTGAAGTGATGAATGTTGATTCACAAAGCAACACAATCAATACCAGCATTGGCGATTTTAAATACGATTACCTTGTTTTGGCTTTGGGTTGCAAAACCAACTTTTTCGGCAACACTGAGTTGAGTAAAAATACCCTCACACTAAAAACAACTTACGAAGCAATTAGAATCAGAAACCACATTTTACAAACCTTCGAGAATATAATTTCGGCAAAAGAAGAGGAAAAGGAAAGTCTGCTAAACATGGTAATTGTTGGCGGGGGACCGACAGGTGTTGAACTTGCCGGAGCATTTTCTGAAATAAAACGGAGTATTTTACCCAGTGATTATCACCGTATCGATTTTTCGAAACTTAGGATTATTTTGGTGGAAGGCAGTCCGCACACATTAAACAGTATGAGCGATTTAGCAAAGGATGCATCAAAAAAATACCTCCAAAAAATGGGTGTAATAGTTTTGATGGAAACGATGGTAAAAAATTATGACGGCGAAACTTTGCTGCTTGACAATGGTGACAAAATCAAAACAAAAACTGTAATATGGGCGGCTGGTGTTATTGCAAATACAATTACAGGTATTCCGGAATCATGCTTCACCTATGGAAACAGGTTAATTGTGGACAGGATAAACAGAGTAGCCGGGTTCGCCAATATTTTTGCAGTTGGCGATATGGCATTTATGGAAACGCCAAAATATCCAAAAGGTCATCCACAGTTGGCCAATGTGGCAATAAACCAGGCGCGGAATCTTGCCAAAAACCTGAAAAATATGGAAAGAGGCAAAGAACCCGTTCAATATGAATATACCGATTTGGGATCGATGGCAACTCTCGCACGGAACAAAGCCATTGTTGACTTGCCGTTTTTAAGTTTCAAAGGATTTTTTGCCTGGTTGATTTGGATGTTCCTCCACCTGATGCTTATTTTAAGTGTACGGAATAAACTGATTATATTTATAAACTGGGCCTGGGGATACATTTTTAAAGACACGGCGCTGAGGTTGATTTTGAAAGATAACAAATAGAAAATTCAAATTGAAATAATGAAAATAGAAGCAAACACTCCAGACCAATATTTGGAGCAAATTCCGGAAGACAGAAAACCTGCAATGAACAAATTACGGCAAACCATTCTTGATAATATTCCTTATGGGTTTAAAGAAGAAATGAGTTACGGGATGATTGGGTATGTTGTGCCACATTCTGTTTACCCACCCGGCTATCATTGCGATACAAAACTGCCGCTGCCGTTTATCAATATCGCATCGCAAAAAAACTTTATTGCCTTTTACCACATGGGAATTTACGCCGAAAAAGAAATGCTGGATTGGTTTACAACCGAATACCCCTTACATTCGAATTTGAAATTGGATATGGGCAAAAGCTGTATTCGGTTTAAAAAACCGGAACAAATTCCATTTGATTTATTGGGCGAACTCGTCCGGAAAATTACAGTTGAAAAGTGGATTGAGATTTACGAATCGAAAATAAAGAATAGGATTTGATATTGAAGGAAATAAAATAGAACTTCGGGAACCTAATGACAGTGAATACGACAAAATAGTTGATAGCCGCACAAAATTAAATTGACTTTAATGGGTAAAAAGAAACACAAATATAAATCGAAAGCCGGACTGGCCCCCGGGTCGCTGGTATTTACCGGGATGCAAAAAATGGCACAGGTTGATATTTCAGCATTAAACTATTCCGAAAACGAATATATTGAAAGCACCCCAAAAAACATTGCCGAGGTAATTTCGATAATCAAACCGTTTGAGGGAATAACATGGATTAATATTGATGGACTACACGACGAAAAATCAATAGAAGAAATTTGCACTTTTTTGGGTGTCCACAAACTAAGTATGGAAGATATTTTGAGTGTTGGCCAGCGACCAAAATTGGAAGAATACACCGATTATTTGCAGGCTGTTATAAAATTACTTTCTATTGATCCGGCTGAAGATACAATTGAATATGAGCAATTAACTTTTATTCTGAAAGGCAATGTTCTGGTAACGTTTCAGGAAAAAACAGGCGATGTTTTTAACAGTGTCAGAAACAGGATAAAAGAAGCAAAAGGTTCGGTTCGAAAAAAAGGAGCCGATTATTTATTATACGCTTTGCTCGATTTGGTTGTGGACCATTATTTTACCGTTCTTGAAAATTTTAGCGAGAAACTTGAAGATTTGGAAACCGAGTTACTGAATAATCCGGATAAAAACACATTAAATAAATTACACAGTTTGCGCCGTGAAACACTTTTGTTAAGACGAACGATTTACCCGCTGCGGGAAATGGTTGGTAAATTCGAAAAAATTGAAGAACCCATGATTAACAGTGATATCAAGGTTTTTATCCGCGACTTATACGACCACACAGTCAAGGTAATTGAAAACATTGAGGTATTGCGCGATATGACCACCGGGCTGCTTGATTTATACATGAACAGCACCTCCAACAAAATGAACGAAATCATGAAGGTGTTGACCATTATGTCGGCCATTTTTATTCCAATGACTTTTATTGCTGGTGTGTATGGAATGAACTTCGTAAACATGCCCGAACTGCAAACTAAAAACGGCTATTTTATAGTCCTCGGTGTTATGTTCGCTGTACTTATCGGAATGGTAATTTTTCTGAAAAGAAAGAAGTGGTTTTAAAAAAATGAGGGAGGAAACTTTAACCTGCGTTATTTGTAGTCATCACCTGACTTCGAGTAGGGTGATGAATATACGGTGTGAAATACCAACTTCACCCAAAAACTATAATTTTTCCCTTTCCTCATCGATTATCCTGCCAATTTGAAAGTTCAACTCTTCGATTTCGTTTTCTATAACGTCCCAAACCAATTCATAATCAACACCAAAATAATGATGAATTAATTTGTCCCTCATTCCTGCAATTGATTTTCAATCTACTTCAGGATATTCAAACCGAATTTCCCCTGGCACATTTTTAACCGCTTCGCCAATAATTTCAAGACTTCTGGCAAATGCACGTTTTAGAACTTCATTCTCAAAAAAAGAATCAAAATTCAAATTCTTTGAATTGGTTTCAAGAAAATCAAGCTCTTGCCTGATATGTTGGAAAAAATCAATTATT
>JBBQPP010000449.1:0-3986 GCA_038217255.1 Bacteroidales bacterium
TGTTTCTGGGTTGCCAGGGCCCGATTTCCTTTTCTTTAATACAAAGGACATGAATCCAACCCTTGGTAAGTTTGTGGAGTTTTACATGGAAGTCACCGACTTTATCGAAAACTTCAAACGCGATTTGCTGAAAATTGTACCACAACCTGTTCTTGATGCACTGGAAGCTTTCGATGAGGCTGTTGATGATGTTATTGAGGATTCAGCCTTGTTAAGCGAGTTGCAGCAAACCTTTGATGATATCAATAAACTTTTGGACGCCATGATACCGTTGCTGACAGAAATGGTCAAAAAGTACATTTCGGAATTCAATCTGTTCGAATTGATTTCACATCCTTACCGGGATGGAGCAAACGATGGTGAATGGTGGTGGTTCGATGCGCTACATTATCGCAAAACCGGAAAATACGCAAGTGCGTTATTGAATAATACTGATCCATCAAAACCTGAACATTTATATGCTATGGGTTACTTAACTCATTTCTGCGCTGATACCGTTGGTCACCCTTATGTAAATATTGTTTCAGGTGGACCATACCGTTCGCAGGCACAACGGCATAAAACCGGTGAAAACTACCAGGATGTATTTAATTTTTTTACTGAAAAAAGCGATGACTTTAACCGAAGCAAATTACATGAGTTCTATAACTTTAATTTTGAAGGTTCAACTGTTGAAGAAGATTTGGATTTGTTTACAAATCTGCCTGATGATTTAGCTGAAATAATTGCAAAATCCATCGCAGAGGTTTATCGTTCGAATGAATCCGGAGGTGAACAATACGGGCCAAATATTACTGCAACAGATGTAAATAATGCCTACAAAATATATTATAAGTGGTTTA
Source organism: Bacteroidales bacterium (assembly GCA_038217255.1). Classification (GTDB taxonomy): domain Bacteria; phylum Bacteroidota; class Bacteroidia; order Bacteroidales; family Prolixibacteraceae; genus Draconibacterium. Next base: position 843 of record JBBQPP010000449.1, read on the forward strand.
AAAACTCTACGGATACAGGTACACTTCCTTTACCGGTTCCATATTCTTTAACCGCCGAATTACGCGAAGTTTGGGAGAAAACCATGGATAATCTGGGTGATGCAGGCGATTTTCTTGAAAATGCTATAGATGAAGCCGGTGACTGGGGATTTCTCAGCATATTCATTATTCTGGCTTCTTTAATCATTTCAGCAGTAATGGCCGCTGCTGCGTTAGCCGATGGAGTAGCTGGTGCAATCGCAACTTTGGGAACTTCAACTATCAGATATGCAGCTTGTTTGATATACGAACAAGTTTACAATGCGTTTCAGAATTTTAGGTTGGGAACCGCTTTAAACGGTTTGGCTTTCCCAATGATGGAGCATCTTTCAGAACCACGGCTTATTCAATTTGCCAATCCTGCAATTCCCGATCCAATGGGAGCAAAGGCAAGTGATTTTTTTTCCAAATACCCGTTATTTAAGTTTATTACCAATTTTGGTTCCGATCCTTCGGCTGCAATATTTAACCAGGAGAGACATTTAATTTATCCTCCAACCGGAACTGAAAAGAAACCTGTTTTGGAAGCACCCATCGATTACTTTGACAAGTTTTCTACCTATTATGCTTTTGGAAATATTCCAATCAACAACAGCTTTATCAATCAATTGGACGGAATCTCTAACAACACAAATGCCATGAATAATGACAATGGGGATGCATTGGCAATCATGCTGGCGAATCCTAAAAACAGGCTTGGCAATTCGCTTTTATTGATTGAAAACATGTACAATCGCTGGAAGATGAACCAGCCTGTTCCCGATTTTAATCTTGATGGAGACAGAGGTTACGGCTACATGTGCTGGAGCCAGGTAAATGAAACAACACCGCCAACCATCGAAGATTCTGATTCGCCAAAAGAACTTCGGGCAAAAGATGATCCACTGGATCCAACCGATCAGGATGAAGTTGTAGATATGCGTTTTATTCAGTAATCCTTAAAATATAAAGTATGTCATCAGAAAATATCAAAAAAGCCAATATGTATATTGCTGAATTGCAAAAGAAATCTTCTGAATATAAAAAGTTCAGCAAAGAGAAAGTTAAACCCTTTTTCAAAAAAAATCAAAAAGACAGGAAACCTCCAGGTGAATTTGTGGATAGTTCATTTCTGTATATCCGTGCGTATGATGGAGATGTTGGAATTCGGCCCTTTTCGGGAATTACTTACTGGCATTCGCCCGATTTAGCCGTGGCTCCTCTTAATGATTTGGGAGCTTATACAAACACACTTGATGCAGGAAAATCATACCAGATAAGTTGCAATGTCCGAAACAGGGGAGATTTGATTGTTCCTTCTGCCAACGTCGAATTCTTTTTAGTTACACCTTCTTTGGGTTTTAATACTCAATTTGCAACAAAATTGGGAGTAACAGCTGGTTGGGTAAATCCTTATTCGACCACAAAAGTTGCATTGAATTATACCATTCCACCTGATTTAAGTGGTCATAGATGCTTGTTTGCAAGGGTGTTTTCGTTTTCGCCACTGGATTTACCGGTTGATGATTACCAACTTTACCCGCCTATCGACAGGCATGTTGGCCAGTTAAATTTGAATATTGTCCAACAAGCTTCATCCTATTCGTTTAATCTTGTGCATTTTGATAATGCGGTTGAATTAATTCAGTTTATTCCAATGACAATGGAAGAAGTCATTTCATTGCGCCATCCTTTCACGGCCGATTTCAAACTAAATATGGAAAAAGCCTCAGAATTTGTAAGAAAACCGATATTGAAAATCAATAATAATGAACATACAAAATCAAATGTTCGGCTATTAAACAGGGGAAGCAGAATATATTTCTATAGTAGAAATTCCAAAGGCCCATCTTTTCAGGAACAGAAAGCAATTTTCAGTAACCTGATGAGAGCAGTGAAAATGAAAAATAAAGTAGCAGTTAATGCACAGGAATTCAGAAAAATAACACGGGAATATAACAATATGAACAAGCAGGCTGTGAATAGCAATTTTTCATTACAGATTCCAAATTTAGGTCTTGCAAAAGGTGAAGCTGCAGCAATAAAAATTCTGGGTTTTGATCGCGCTACAAATATGATTAAAGGTGGAATAAACCTGATTATTACAGGATAAGATTTTTGAAACTATTAAATCAATAAATAAGAAATTATGAAAGAGATTAATCAACCGTTGGTTCCAAATTCAAAAGGAAATGATGTTGCCAATTTACAGGAAGCACTATTATTCCTGATAAAAAATAATGTATTTAAAGTACAAAGAGCTCCGAATAAACCTACTCAAGACGATCTTAAATTGCTGGCCGCTACCATTCAGCGGGAACACCGTCAGGCCTTGTATGGAAAAGCTACAACCGAAATCATCGGAATTTTTCAAAACCAGCATGGATTAGGTGATAATCTGAAAGGAATTGTTGAAGTAAGAACAGCGAAAGTGTTAAATGCCCTCTTAAAAGAATTGGGGGCTTTTTCTGATGTTGTGGTAAATAACGATCCAACACGTACCGATATTACTACAGATCCGTTTAAAGATCCATCGGATGGAAAAAAAGAAAAGAAATATGTAGTAAGTGGACAAATACTGAATAGTAACGGTGCTCCCTTAGCGGGTTTTATTGTTCAGCTTTTTATGATCACCCTGCAAAAGGAAGTGATGGTTGGAAATACAGTTTCCAACGATAAAGGTGAATACTCAATTGAATATAAAAATCAAACCAGAACAGATCCAGATATTCAGGTTCGGGCTTTTAAAAGTGGTGACGAAAAAAATGTATTTCGTTCAACAGTCAAATTCAATGCTTCAACTATTGAAAAACTGGATGTTATAGTTCCCGTGGGCAGAGAAAAAGTTTCATCGGAATTTAATCGTATTGTAAACAGCATCAGTCAGGAACTAAATGATGTGAAATTTTCATCTTTACGTGAAGACGGCCAAAGAAGCGATATCACTTACATATCGAATAAAACAGGTTTAGACAGCCGCATTACAGCTATGCTTGCAAGTGCGCATAAGTTGGGAGAAACGCTAAAAATTGAACCTGCTCATGTTTATGCTCTGTTAAGGGCAGGCGTGCCGGCCACAGAAAATGATATAAAGTCCGTATCTAACGATGATGTTAAAACAATTAT
>JBBQPP010000450.1:0-3973 GCA_038217255.1 Bacteroidales bacterium
TTGGAGAAAGGTAGTTCATTTATTATCCCGGCGGGGAAAAATCACAGACTAATGTTAAAAGCCGATTTTAAATCGCTGGTTGTTATGGCATTAGATTCGAAAATCGAATTTGTAAAATAAACTGATTTGAAATAATTTATAATTGATGTTAGGAAGAACAACAGAATATGCGATTAGATCATTAGTGTATATCTATATTCAAAATATGGAAGGTAAAAGATCTGGGTTTAAGGAGATTGCAAAGAAAATTGATGCTCCGGAAGAATTTACCGGTAAGGTAATGCAAAATTTAACTCGTGCAGGTTTGATATCTTCAATAAAAGGCAGGGGAGGGGGTTTTTTCTTTAGTGATCCTTCAAAACCCTTGACCTTATTTGAAATCATCGAGGTAATTGAAGGAAAAGAATTTTTTTCAAAATGTGGATTTGGTTTGAAATCATGCGATTCAAGAAATCCATGTCCGATGCACGATGAATATTCGGTAGTTAGGAGTTCGTTTTATCAGTTGGTAAATAAACAAACCATACAATTACTGGCTTCTAAAATCAATGAGAAAAGAGCAGTGTTAAATAGGATTGAAATATTATAAAAACTTACGTCATGGCAATTAAAAAAGTATGGATAGAAGAAGGATGCACAGCCTGCGGGCTTTGCGAAGAAATCTGCCCCGAAGTGTTCTTAGTGGAAGACGAAGCTACTGTGATCGAAGGGGTGAATTATAGCGATTTCGAGGAGCAAATAAAAGAGGCAGCAGATAGTTGTCCTGTGGAGGTAATTAAACATGAATGAAAAATCCAGAAATTATGAAAACAGATTTTACACCTGTTCATCCTGATTATTACGACATTTTCAAGGACGAACAGAAAAAGGAGGTTTCCAAAATATTTTATTTTGGAAAAGGAAGTGAATTGGAGGAAGCAGGTGGGAAAATTACCGGCCTTGAAAACAAAGGGAATTTTGAAGAATATATGATTTTTGATTCAGGCGACAAAGTTCGTATCGATCGAATCATCACTATAAATGGAATTCCTGGGCCGGCTTATGATGAATACGATGCATATGCACTGGCCTGCCTAAATTGTAATGTGCAGGTTGATTAATAACTGATTTTTACCAATTAATTTTAAAGTAAAATGAAAACATTAAAAGTTGTTATGGTTTGTTTGCTCATGGTCTTTGTGATCAATGTATCAAATAGTTCTCCAAAAAACGATGATCAAAATACTGCCGAAAAAGTTCAAAATAACGGTCCGAAAATGGCTATAGCTGCTGAAACTGGTACGCCAGTGTTGGAAGTAAATGCTCTAGTTAACTCCGAAAATGTGAGTAAAGGAGAAAAATTATTTAAAGAAAAAAACTGTGCTGTTTGTCATCAGTTGGACACAAAATTGGTTGGTCCGGCACTGAAGGACGTTTCAAAAGCTTATGCTGGCAAGAAAGATAAATTAAACAGTTTTTTGAAAGGCAATTCTGTGTCGATTATCGATCCCGCACAGCACGCAATAATGGAACCGCAAATAGCAATTACAAAAGCAATGTCGGATGCAGATAGGATGGCTATTGTTGAATATTTACTTTCGGTAAAATAACGGCTTATTAGTCGTGCAGCTATTGGGAGAAATTTATTTTTTATGTGGAATTTTATTTACTTTTAGAAAGTTGGGCTTTGCCTGTGAAGATTATACGGCAAAAACAATTTATAAAAATGAAAAAATTACCCACTCTTATCCTTGGTATCTTACTTACTGCATCTGCTCTGCTAACGTTGTTCCTAAGCAGTTCTGTAATTTTCGACTGGTTTGGGTTCAGGGCAAAAGAAGGGAATTACGTGTTGTTAGTGGTGTGGGCAAATTTTATTTGTAGTTTTCTTTATTTAGAAGCGGCTTTTGGGCTTTTTATGCAGAAAAGGTGGTCTTATAAAATTTTAACGTTTGCCATATTTGTGTTATTTGTCGCACTGTTAGGTTTATTAATGCATATCAACCAAGGTGGTTTATATGAAACAAAAACTATTGGAGCAATGTTTTTTAGGATTGGTGTTACCTCGATTTTTGCGTTATTAAGCTATCTGATATTGAAAAAAAGGAAATAATTTGAATTGAATGAGATTGAAAAAATTGATGGGATTGAATGAGATTGATAAGATTGTTTTTCAATTCAATCTCATTCAATCTCATTATCAATCTTTTTATCAACATCAATCAATCTATTTTAAATCTCTTTTTCAATTAAAACCCAACGCAGCTTTTCCTTCTTCTGAAAGCTTTTCAGGCGACCACTCTGGCTCCCAAACAAGGTTAATTTTTACCCTGAACTTGGGATACTCGTCTTCAATGCTCATTTGGGCATCCTCAATAATAATACCTCCCATTGGGCATCCCGGTGAAGTGAGGGTCAAATCAACATCAATCCATTGGTTTGATTCATCGTAAGTTACACCATAAACCAAGCCCAAATCAATAATGTTTACCATTAATTCAGGATCGATTACATTTTTGAGTATTTCGATAATTTTATTTTCGTGCGAGTCCATAATTCAATTATTTAATTTTTGCTTTGTGAAAAACGATTTTAAAGATATTAATGTTATAAAGTGCTACCGATAAAAGCAGTACAATTCCACCAAGTAACACCAAAGTTTTGCTTGTAGCGGAAATTCCGATCAGTAATAAAACAAAACCTGTGGCAAAAAGCCATACTTGTGCATTGGCCACTTTTTCAGAATAAAGGTCTTTTGGTAATGGCAACACAACTTTACCTACGCGGCCTTTATACACCTTCAACCAAACAATAAATGGCAGGGTTTTATAGGTTTGCCCCATTACCAAAGAAGTTATAAAACCGATGACAATTGTGCTTCCATAAGCTACTGAAAGTGGCAAAGTGAGAGTGTTTAGAAATTCGAAATTAAAAATGAGCGTGAAAACAAGGAACAACGGAATGACAAGTATCGCATAGGAAAGCGCTGATTGTTTCATACCAATATCCAACTGTTTTTTGATCCTTTTTTTATACGATTCAATTAGAAATAACAGGTAAGCGATAATTCCGGAAACAACAAGTACCGCACTTAAAAGTATCCCAACTTTAAACTGCACAAAGAGCGAAACGATGCTGACAACTAACCCAACATTTATGGCGTAAAAAGCGAAATTTAATTTTTTTGTGCTGACACCGTGCGCAACCATAAACATTGGCAATAATTTGCTGCTGACCCCAATAATCAGTTGAATAAACCAACCCACAAGTCCGGCGTGTGCGTGTAATTTAAGCAGTTCGATATGTGAAACTTTTAAAAAAGGGTGGCTCAGATTAACAGCTAAAGTCAATCCGGCAAAAACTGTGAAAACCAGCCAGATTACCGAACTGACAATAAAGGTACGTTCGATCACTCTTTTACTTGAAGATTTTGCGGTGAGCAAAACATTGATCACAAACAAAACAACGGCAATAACAATAAAAGAACCAGCAACATACATAACTGCACCAAATGAAAAGTTCCAGAATTCAAAAGCTAGAAAAATCGTTCCGATACCCAATAATCCGAATGAGAATTTAGCTAATTGTTCGCTGTAAAGTTTTACTTCCATAACTACCGGAAGCAGTTGGTAGAGCGCTCCAAAAATTATCATTGTAATCCAACCCAAAACCAGCAAGTGGGTAATGGAAAGCAACTGCGGACTGAAAAAATGTTGCGTGAAAGCTGCCGGATGAAATACGATAAGTAAGGAAGTCAGCAGCAAGGTCAGGCCGCCGAAAACAAAGTGCGGTACAACAACCTTTGGCGATGGGGCATTTTGGCTTGCTATCTGCATTTATTTCAGGATTAAAAGTTTGACATTTTGCTCGTCCACCTCGGCAATCCAGGTTTTGAAATTGCGTTCTGCCAATTCGGGCAACAAATACTGCGGCACCTTTTTGTGGTGAACATAAAGTGCATCGTTTTCGCTCATTTCTTCCAATTCTTTTAAAA
>JBBQPP010000451.1:0-3967 GCA_038217255.1 Bacteroidales bacterium
AGCCGGATATTTCCTTACCGACAATTTTGCTGTCGGTATCGGGCTCGATTACATCTGGAACAAAGAAACACGCGGGAATAGCCTGTATTTAACGGTCGTATTCATCTTGAATCATTAGACATCAAATCGAAAGCCTTTTTGCCAAACGTTTACCTGGCAAGATATTTTTCACTTACTAACAAGTTTTATTTTTCCGTAAAAATGAAGATCAGCTACGGGACAATTAAATCGGAATATGAGACTGTGTATATGGAAAGAGAAATCTTGCCTTCTGGTGAACTCAACGATATTTTGGAAGGAGCAAATCCTTCCTCGATGAATGGTTTATCAGGAGAATCTACTGCTGATTATTTTAGCCCGCAACTGATCCCTGAATTAACTTACTTTATAACAGGACGTGTTAGCGCTTGTTTGGGGCTGGGCGGTATTAAGGGCATTATACGAAATAACATTTACGTATTAGGAGCAATTGTATAATTCCATTCTCCATGAAAATCATTTTGTTTAATATTTATTTTTCTTAATTCTGCATCAGTTACTTTAATTCCCTTTTCGTAAATAGCTTCATCAATTTTTGATTTTATTAATAATCCTTTTGTTGTTGTTGTACCTGCAATTAAATTAACAATTACCTGTAAACTTATAAGGGGCTTAGCTCTCCAGTTCATTGAAATATATGAAAACATTTTGTGTTCTATTTTATTCCACTTGCTTGTTCCAGGCGGGTAATGGCTTACAACTATTTCCATATTCAATTCATTTGAGAGCGACTGGATTTCTGTTTTCCAAAGTTTGCTCCTTGAGCTGTTGCTGCCCCCTCCATCCGCTGTGATCAATAGGCGTTTAGAGTTTTTATACATTTTTATGCCCATTTCGTGCCACCAATTTCTTATTGTCGAAACAGCAAATTTTGCCGTATCATGGTTTACACCAACGCTTACCCAACCTTCATTCTGCTCAATATCATATACCCCATATGGTAATGCTTTCCCTAATTCTTTATCTACAAAATCGTACACCTTTACTTCGGGTGCTTTTCCTTTTGGATGCCATTCTTGTCCGGGATTTTTATAATTGCCCACTAATTCCTTCTTTTTACAGTCAACCGAAATCACAGGGTCTTTTGATGCTGCAAATTCTGTCGCAACCTTATTTATATGGCAAAACTGAGCATCCCTATCCTCGTGCTTCCCTCCTTCGTCAACCTTTTTATTGCCCTGCAAACTAAAACCTTCGGAACTTAGAATCCGGTTAACTACGTTGTAGCTGACATTATACCCCCTGCTTTTTAATTCCTCAGACAGCTTTCTTGTACTCTTGCTTGTCCATAAAAGTGTATTCATGGGGTCGCCAACTGTATACGGACTTACAATTTCACGGACTGCTTCAATTAATCCGGGTTCTTTGTTTATTAACTTTTTCCTTCCCCCTCCAGGCTTTCGGATCTTTCCTGGACCTTTTTCTGTTACATCAGCCATACGTAACTCTTTGATTCCTGATGTAAGGGTAACTCTCGAAAAACCAGTAAGCCTGGCTGTTTTGCTAATACCACCTCTTCCTAATCCAATGGATTCTGAAGCCAAATATAAGCGTTTACTTTTCTCATCTAAATGAGGCAATAGTAAGGCGAATTTCTCTTGTAAATATTTATCTTCTTGCATACATTGTTTTTGATACAAATGTACACATTAATTTATATCAAACCCTAAATGTTGAAATGTGCGTTTGCAAATAAAGTAAATCATTATATTTGCGACACAAATTGCGGGAGTAGCTCAGGGGTAGAGCATCAGCTTCCCAAGCTGAGGGTCGTGGGTTCGAATCCCATTTCCCGCTCAACAGAGAATGAAGGAGTTAGATGAAAATCTGGCTCCTTTTTTTGATTAAATGGAAACACAATTAAACTTATAGCATCATAAATTTCTAATTTACAATACTTTATTTTTGTTGTGCCCAGAATAATAGTGTATGAACATACTAAATATTACTCCCCCAAATAATAGCACACCCTTATCTTGTAATAAAAACTCATGATCCCCCTACATTTTTTACTGCGGCAAGAACGCAGGTAGCACTGGTTCTCTCTAAAATTAAAAGAACGGTACTTTTACTTTTAACGTTTTTTGGTCAGATTTTTTGTAATTTTCAATTTTCAATCTAACAAACCTATGACTGGGATCGAAATAGAATTAATTGAATCAATAAAAAATGGAAATCATAAATCATTTGAGTTGGTTTTCAATACCTACTATAAAAGGTTATGTACTTTTGCTTTCGATTATACCAGACAATTGGAAACTGCCGAAGATTTAGTTAAGGATTTTTTTGTGACCTTTTGGAAAGACAGGGAAAAGCTGGAAATCAAAACTTCACTTTCAGGTTACCTGTTTCGTTCGGTTCGGAATGCCAGTATTAATTACCTGCTCAGAAATAAAGAACGAAACAGAACAATTTCCATCGAAGAAGTAAATTGGATACAAACTAAAATCAATGAACCTTTATCCAGAGATTATCCTTTTGGAAATTTGTTGGCAAAAGAACTGGAAACCCAAATTTTTAACGCTATTGAAAAACTACCTGAGGGTTGTCGTGAGATTTTTAAACTTAGTCGTATGGAAGATTTGTCGCATAAAAAAATTGCTGAACAATTGAATATTTCAGAAAATACGGTTAAGGTTCAGATATACAGGGCATTGAAATGTTTAAAAGAAGCCATCTCTATCGTTTCAATCATTTTTTTTGAACTTTTTTAATAAAATCACCTAAATCCCGTAATACCTGCTTCCCAAATTTGTGTCATATAATTAGAAAACTAATTATGACCATAAACATTCAAATCACAGAAGTAGAAAAAGGGGCAATTGTAAATTATTTGTCCGGCGAACTAACAATTAATGATTCAGAAATATTAAATTGTTGGTTGGCGAAAAGCGAAAAAAACAAACTGATTTTCGATCAGTTTTCAGAGATTTGGCAAGCCAGTTCACATCATAAGCTTAGCAAGCAAATTGACACAGACAAAGCATGGAGGGACTTACAAAATCAAATCAATATCCAAAATAATAATACTAAAAACATCCATTGGAATGAATTTATCCGCATTGCAGCAGTATTTATAATTGCATTTTTTCTTGGCGGATTAGGATACTATTTTATCGATAAGAAAAAGGAAACAATTACTGAGCCACTATATGTTGAATATGTTTCTCCCCTTGGTTCACGATCGTTTGTTCAACTTGCGGATGGAAGTAAGGTTTGGTTAAATGCAGGTTCAACATTAAAATACAAAAATTCATACGGTGAAAATAACCGAGAACTGCAACTCACCGGCGAAGCATTTTTTGAAGTAGCCAAAAACAAGGGAATCCCGTTTATAGTAAAAACAAGTGAAATAGATGTTATTGCATTGGGAACCAAGTTTAATGTAAAAGCCTACTCCGAAGAAAAAACAATTGAAACGACTTTAATTGAAGGTTCCGTAAAATTGGAGAGCACTACCATTAACTTACAAGAAAATATATTGTTGAAACCCAATGATAAAGCAGTTTTTACAAAGGGAAAACAATCGATAGACCTAATAGCTTACCACAAGCAAAACGCAAATCAGGAAGTTACTCCTGCAAAACCAAAACTCGAAATTATCGAATCCGTTGAACCCGAACCCATCATTTCGTGGAAAGACCAACGCTGGATTATTAACAATGAAAAACTGGGTGATTTGGCAATAAAACTGGAACGCCGTTATGACGTGAATTTTATTTTCGATAATGACCTTTTAAAAGACTATTCATTTAGAGGAACACTGGAAGATGAAACACTGAAACAAATTATGGAAGCTGTAAAATTCAGTTCGCCTATTAAATACGTAATCGACAAAAAAAACGTGTATGTAATGGCTGATAATCAACAAATGAAAAAATTTAAAAATTTAATGATGAAATAGAACATAAACCAACAAAACAAAATT
>JBBQPP010000452.1:0-3962 GCA_038217255.1 Bacteroidales bacterium
AGATGTTGAAACCAGCGGCTTGCGAAAATGTTGTAAAAGTTGCGAAGTAAAAGCCTCTTTTGTAAATCTAATTCCAATACTTCCATCTTCGGCAACAAGGTTTTTTGCGAGATTTTTTGCATTCGAATAAATCACAGTAAGTGGCGTTGTGGCAACTTCTACCAAATCCCATGCAATTTCCGGAACATCATCGACATAACTTTCAAGCAGCGCCGGGTTTTCCATCAAAACCAGCATACTCTTGCTGTCTTCGCGCTTTTTTATTTTGTATATTTTTTCAACCGCTTTTTCATTTGTAGCATCACACCCAATCCCCCAAATAGTGTCGGTAGGGTACAAAATTATGCCACCGTTTTTTAAAACTTCAATCGCTTTTTTAATGTCTTCTTGCATCGTTTTCAGAATAGGATTTCGTTGTACAAAGAAATCATTTTTTTAGAAAAGTGTTCCGGGTGAAATATTTTTGCTCTTTCATAACCTTTTTCAATCAAGCCCTTTCGGTGAGATTCGTTTTCGAGGATAAATCTTATCTGACTTCCCAGTTCATCGACATCGTTGGGTGTACATAAAATTGCTGCTCCACCGGCAGTTTCAGGCAGACACGAAACATTGGAAGTTATTACCGGGCAGCCACTTGCCATTGATTCAATTACCGGTAAACCAAACCCTTCAAAAAATGAAATATAAACCGACAAACTGGCCATTTTATATAGTCCAGCCAATTCGCTATCTGAAATATTTCTTAAGAATAATACCCTGTTACCCATTTTATTCTCAGTTATGAACCGGGTCATTTTTTTTGTGTATGAAGTTTGTTTTCCAACAAAAACAACCTGGATATCAAATTTTTCAGCTACAATAGCTTTTAAAACCGAAAGTTGGTTTTTCCTTGGTTCATGCGTTCCAACAGATAATATAAAATGTTCTTTAAGATTGTATTTTGAACGCAGATTTTCGGAGTTCTTACTTTCAAAAAAAACCGGCGCAACCGACTGGTAAACTACTTCAATCTTGTTGGAATCGACATTGAAAAACCGAATAATATCTTCCTTGGTTTGCTCGCTGATTGCAATTATTTTTTGTGCCGAAGAGCATGCATATTTTACTTTGTTGAAATAAATTTTCCTGTCAATGGTTTTGTAAAATTCGGGGAACCGGATAAAAATCAAATCGTGAATCGTTACGACAGATGGCACATCTGTTTTATGAATACCGTTTGGTAACTCGTTACTTAACCCATGGAAAATTTCGATATTTCTTGTTTTCAATTCGCGGCTGACCATAAAATTCCGCCAAACCGAACTGTAAATTCTAAAAAGGGGATTTTGGGGCGAAACAACTTCAAATTGATTTTGGTTTTTGAAGAATTCGTTTTTGATTTCGGGGGTAAATAATATTTGCTGATTTTCAGGATAATACTGATGGAGCGCGTTTAGAGTATTCCTGCTGTAATTTCCCAGCCCGGAAGCATTTAAAAAAGCGCGTTTTGCATCAAATCCTATTTTCATTGTTGGTTATAATCAGCTTCTAAAATACAAAAAAGACCGGGTTTAATTCCGGCCTTTTTAAATATTTCGTTTTTTCAATTATACTTCAAAATCTTTCAACCCACCAAAATCAAGGGTCGCAAAATAATCGTCGATGGTTTCTGCACGGCGGATTTCAACTGTTTTGCCATTTTCGCGCAACAATAATTCTGATGATTTTAGTTTGCCGTTGTAGTTAAAACCCATCGAATGGCCGTGTGCACCGGCATCATGAATTACAATAATATCATTGGGTTCCAATTTGGGTAACATCCGTCCAATGGCAAATTTATCGTTGTTTTCACAAAGTGAACCGGTTACATCATATTTGGTGTTTGCCACTTTATTTTCTTTTCCAACCACAGTAATGTGGTGGTAGGCACCATACATGGCCGGGCGCATCAAATTCACCATGCAAGCATCCAATCCGGCAAATTTTTTGAAAGTGTTTTTAATGTGGCGCACTTTGGTAACCAAATATCCATAAGGACCGGTAATTGCACGGCCAGATTCAAAGAATATTTTCAAAGGTGCCAAATCATTGGCAACAATCATTTCATCGTACAATTTCTTAATTCCTGCGCTTACATATTCCAAATCAACAGCTTTTTCTTCGGGTTTGTAAGGGATTCCAATACCTCCACCGAGGTTGGCAAATTCGATTTTGATACCAGTTTTCTCTTTTACTTCAACAATCAGTTTGAAAAGTAATTCGGCTGTTTCGATAAAATAATCGGGGTCAAGTTCATTGCTGGCAACCATTGTGTGAATCCCAAAATGTTTCACCCCTTTTGCTTTTAACATGCGGTAACCTTCAACCATTTGCTCGTGGGTAAAGCCATATTTTGCATCTTCGGGATGACCGATAATGAGATTTCCTTGTTTTAGATCGCCAGGATTATAGCGCATACAAATCGTATCAGGCAAACCAACATTTTTATCCACATATTCAATGTGTGAAATATCGTCGAGATTGATAATTGTGCCTAAATCTTTTGCCAATTGGAATTCGCTGGCAGGCGTGTCATTTGAAGTGAGTATAATTTCATCTCCGCTCATCCCAACACGTTTGGCTAATTCCAATTCGGCGGTCGAACTGCAATCAATACCAAATCCTTCTTCCCTCAAAATTTTCATCAGGTAAGGATTCGGAGCCGATTTTATGGCATAATATTCCTTAAACCCCTCGTTCCACGAAAAGGCGTTTTTAAAATAACGTGCATTTTCACGAATTGCTTTTTCATCGTAAATGTGAAAAGGTGTTGGGTGGTTTTCAATGATTTTCTCAATCTGAGTTTTTGAAAATGGAATATTCTTTAAAGCCATGCTAATTTGAATTTTAGGACTGCAAAAATACAATTATTAACTGAATGTTGTAGAATTGTTCTAAATAAAGCTAACGTGCAATTGACAGAATTAACTGCATTTTTACATAATTGAATTTTGGTTTTGTTTGGGTGTCACGTCCCCCTGGCCTATTAAGCAGGAATTCCGGATAAGAGGGATAATAATTGAGAATGAATTTCACCTCCCCTGAAGAAAAATCACCTAATTTAACACTAACCCCATTGCCGCCTTCACACCATCTGCCGCACTCCAAATAATTCCGCCAACACATCAGCTTTATTGGCCAATCAATGACAAATTATCGAAATGCCCAATCCAATCCAGTCCATCCAGTCCATCTTCAACAGAATAAACTTTGAAGAATGATTGAATTTTGATTTCATTTCCATAATGCATCATATTTGCTGCAAAATAGAAATATAGATGCAAGTTATTTTTTGAGCTCTAACTCCTAGCTGAAGTGAAGTTGAATAGGACATCTACAACAACCCAATTGCCGCCTTCACGCCATCGGCAGCACTCGAAATAATTCCACCGGCATAACCACTTCCTTCTCCTATTATATAAAGATTTTCGAAGTTTTCAACCAGACCATTCTTTTCGCGAACTACCTGGATGGGCGATGAAGTTTTGCTCTCCAACCCAATTAAATTTCCCGTTTCAAAACCGCGCATTTTACGAATAAAATCGATCAATCCTGCTTGCATTGAAGCTACCACAGATTTGGGCAGTAATTCCCAGAGTGGTGCAGGAGTCAATCCCAACGGATAACTGCTTTCCAATTTGCCGTCATGGTTTTTGTGTTTGAGAAAGTTGGTAATTCGACAGGCAGGTGCTGAATAGTTATTTGAAAATTGATAGAATTGCTCTTCCAAATGCTGCAAATTTTCAAGCGCTTCCAATGGCGAAACTGTTTTTCCTGCCAACTCATCGGGATGAATCCCTGCAACACAGGCGGCATTTGCAAAATTGCCGTTTCGCATGTAAAAACTCATGCCGTTAACAATGTTTGTATTTTCGTAGGCGGCGGCGGGCACAACCATTCCGCCCGGGCACATGCAGAATGAAAAAACCTGGTGTTTCCCGTCG
>JBBQPP010000453.1:0-3954 GCA_038217255.1 Bacteroidales bacterium
TTTAGCTGGGAAAATGCCGTCGCGGGCAGGGCCTCGCCATTGTGCAATTTCGTCGCACGAGCCAAAAAGAAATACAAGGAATGCGGATGTTAGTAAAATAATTAGTTTTCTCATAGCAAAAAAATGCCTTTAATTAATTTGTTTTTAGTTGATAAAGAAAAGGAAAATAATTGAGATTGTTTGGGTAAGAAGAAAGATGAAGCAGACATTTGAAGTCGTGGTTTACAGAAGAAAATTCACTGATTTGAAAGTGACAAGAACAAATTGGAAGTATATCTTAAATAATTCATTACAAAATAGGAACTCCAGCCAAGTTGCTTGTCAATAATATTGACCTTAAGGTTCTTATTGCTCAAATATATTTTGAATTCATCAAATACAATTTTTGAATTTCCACATTGCATCTCGTTCTCTTTCTCTGAATTATCTTCTTTAATACATTCAAAATGTTTATTTTCCAGTTTCATTTTCTTTAAATTTTGCAAATAAATAGCACATTTTCGGCAAAAAAACAAATAGCTTACGCCTGAAATTTATAAATTTTCTACGAACGAAATCTATTGGCAAACCTTAACTTCCGCGCCAGCATCCAGGGTTTGGTATTTTTCCCTTTTATGCGAATCAGGTTTCTTTTTATGTAAGTCTATTATTTTATTTTCAGGTTTTTCGGATATAACATCTGTTAACAAAAGCAGAAAAAACCGATTTTTGAGTGCCTGGTAAACAACGACTGGAATGAATCCATTTTGGAATATGCTGCTTTCACCCAAAGGATTTGGTTCAAATCCGGAAATTACCGAATTGACGGAAGACAATATGGATGACTGGGACGGTGACAAATTTGATGCAGAAGAGCATATTCTTTCAGAAATATTTAAAAAAGAAAAGCAAAAGTACACCTACATTTACGATTTCGGAGATTCATGGAAATACACTATCACACTTGAAAAAATATTGCCGAAAACCACTTCAACCCCCGATTGTTTGGCTGGAAAACGGAAATGTCCCCCGGAAGATTGCGGCGGGGTTGGTGGGTATCAGTATCTGAAAGAGATTCTTGCCGACAAAAAAAATCCGGAATATGCAGAATGGATGGGTTTGGAAAATGATGAATTATGGGATGCCAATGAAATGGTAAAAATCAAATAGTTGGGCTATTTTATATTTTCGAGTTTAATTTTTACCTCTTCTATTTTTATATTTTGTTTTTCTATTTCATTTGCTTTATCTCTTTGACTTTTCATGTTCTTTTTGGCCTTTTTTTCAAATTTGGCCTCAGCTCTTTTTGCTTTTTTCAAATCTTTTTTATTGGCTTTTAACTCTTTCTTCAAATCATCATTTGTAGTTCCATCGCTAATTGTTCTATCGTTTTTACTGTCTTTTAAAAGCTGTTCCTGATAATTTGCCGAACCCCTTAATTCGGTTCTTTCCTGTTGCGCATCATCAATTTTTTCATTGTATTTTTTGTTTTTATTCATCAGTTTGTCCTGATCTTTTTCAAGGGATTTCAGCACTTTTTCTTCTTGCTTCAATTCTTTTTCTATTGCCTGCCGGTATAAATCAATGGCATAATTGTAAATAAATTTTTCTGCTGCTTCGGTGGTTTGTTGCGATGAACCCCAAGACCCCAGGAAACCGCCTTCAGACTGTAAAAAAATACGTATATAAATGTGTCCGGGGAATGATGAAACCTGGGTAATTACATTTAACGGGTGGTTGGTAATATCTCTGATTAAAATATTGTTCACAATCCACTCGTCTTTTACCTTTTCCAACTTGGGCGTTTTTTTTAAGAATTTTTTCGGTGTAATTGTTTTTTTCCATAAATCAATTGCCTCATCTGGCGTTGCCTGTGGCACCAATACTTCAAATGCAGTTTGAACACCCAACGATGAGGGACGGTCTTCAACTTTTACTTCAAGGGTCTCCTGTGCAAAAGCTGTTGTTGCAATAAGCAGAATTAACAGTGTAATATAATTTTTCATCCAATTAAAATTAAAATTTTTCAAAGGTATTGGATGTAACACTCTCATTTTAATAATGTTTATTTGCGAAGCAATTTTATATGGTCGTTTCATGACATAACTGTTTAATGGTTAAATATTGTGATTAAAGGTATGAAAAAGCGGATTGTATAGCAACAGCGATTTTTGATTCAAACAAGCAAAAGTTAAAATCAAACTTATTACACTAATCAGCCTGAATTGTGCAATAAATGTCGTATCCGACAGGGGTTTTATTTCACGTGTGCAGTGCTTTCAATCCCGAACAAATTATGTGGTTTTTGGCTGAATGTGTCATTAAATGAGTAAACCAAAAATACAGTGAAAGCGATGAATGCCAAAACGATTAGAAGTTGGCTTGCAGAAGTTTTCTGTATTTCGTGCCTCGATTTTACATCACATACTTCACCCGGACAATACTGCGCTTTTTCTTTGTAGACAAGCGAATAAACCTTGCAGCCTATGCAAATGCCAAAGGAAGATTCGAATAAAAGGAAGATGAGACAAATAAAACAAATAAGGCCGGAAATGGGACTGAAAGAATTAACTACCACCACAAGGACAAACATGATTACAGCCAAACCTACTCCAATTATCCATGCAAACTGTTTTTGTTTTGCCCCAACATATTCCGGATTTTGGTTCCGTACAATCAAACGCCCGATAATTAAAGTGGGCGCAAATTTAGGGTTCACAAAAACCCTGATTACAAAGTCGGTAAGGAACATGATTATCGCGAATTTTAACATGGTAAAATCGCCTTTCAGAATCGCTATCAGTATGGATATAAACATCAGTACAAACAGGATTCCCGCGGCAGCCCTTACTTCACGCTCGTTTAAAACGGGTATATTATAACCTTCAACTTCTTCACCAAATTTGAATACTTTGCTCATCATTATTTTTATATCGGTTTGCGGCCAAAAGTATAAGATTTTTTTTAACGCTTTATGCTGACGTTAAAAAATACAGAAATATCCTTATTTGTGGGATTGCATTATTAAAACCTGAGGAATGGAATGATTATTTTACATTGCAAACACTAATTAAAATTTTCAGCAACAAATGTATATGTTTCCCCTTTCGTGGTTTGCTGTGAAATCAGTTTCCCTGAATACCTCAAATTCAAATTATTTCCGAGAAGGGATTTTATTTCGACTGAGACTAATTTTCCGTTTTCCCAGGAGATGGCAAACTCAAAACCGCCACGACCTTTAATACCTGAGATTTTTCCGGTTGAAAGTGCCGAGGGAAGTGCCGGTAAAATGTCCTGGTAAAAATCTCCATTTTCATCGCGAAGTTGCGATTGTAGCAGCATTTCGGTAATCCCCGACGTTGCCCCAAAATTGCCATCGATTTGAAATGGTGGATGGGCATCAAACAAATTCATATACAAACCGCCTTTATCTTTCATGTCGGTTTCAAGCGAGATTGAAGGAACCATCAGGTTTTTCAGCAAGAGAAATGAATGATCGCCATCGAGCAAACGCGCCCAAAAGTTGATTTTCCAGGCTCGCGACCAACCTGTTCCACCATCGCCACGATGAGATAAAGTTACTTTGCAGGCTTCGGCAAGGTCGGGAGTTGTTAGTGGATGAATTTCGCTGCCGGGGTGCAGTCCCCACAAATTTGAAACATGTCGGTGTTGCTCGTTTGGATTGTCATTATCCTCCAGCCACTCCTGCAATTGTCCATATCTGCCAATTTGGTTAGGAGCTATTTTCGCTCGTTTTTCTTTCAGCATTTCAGCAAAATCAGAATCAACATTTAAAATTTTTTCAGCTTCAATTGTATTGGCAAAAAGCTCGCGAATGATTTGATGATCCATGGTTGGAGCCATTACCAAACCGCCCAACTCGGGACTGTTGCTTGGTCCGCTAACCAGCCATTCGGGGTTATTGGGATCGGGAACAAGATATTCAGAAAAGAAACGGGATGCCTCTTTTAAAAT
>JBBQPP010000454.1:0-3942 GCA_038217255.1 Bacteroidales bacterium
GAAAACGGCAATGTTTTTAGTTACCCTGCCGGTGATATTTCTGCCGGGCCTTCAGCCAAAATGCCAAAAGCAAGTTATTTTTTCGATGCCATAATCCGTCAGCAACCTTTTGAAGAGGATCAACTTGACCCGCAGGACAACCTCGAAGAATATGGGTTGGTGTCGGACAGCGATTTGGAATACTGGAAACAAACTACACAAAAAGCACGGGCAACCGGACGAGCTGTTGTGGCGGGACTGGGTGGAACCGCTTTGGGTGACATTGCCCATGTTCCGGGCATGAAACTCAAAAAACCCAAAGGGATTCGGGACATTACCGAGTGGTACATGAGCATTATCACGCGACCCGATTATATCAAAACCATATTCGACCGTCAATCGGCTTTAGCAATTGAAAATTTTGCACGCCTTCATCAGGTTATTGGCAACAATGTGGACGCCGTTTTTATTTGTGGAACCGATTTCGGAACGCAGGACTCAACTTTTTGCGCTCCCGAGCAATTTGATGATTTGTGGATGCCTTATTATAAGCGAATTAACAATTGGGTACACCAGAATACAAACTGGAAAACTTTCAAACATTCTTGTGGTGCAGTTGAATCATTTATGCCCAAATTTATCGAAGCCGGGTTCGATATTATAAACCCGGTTCAAATAAATGCAAAGGGAATGGACCCCGTACATTTGAAAAGAACTTACGGAAAAGACCTTGTTTTTTGGGGTGGTGGTATTGACACCCAAAATGCCTTGCCAAATTTTTCTCCCGAAAAAGTAAGGGAAGAGGTACTCCGCTTGTGCGAAATATTTGCCAAAGACGGCGGATTCGTTTTCAATACCGTTCACAACATTCAGGCAAATGTCCCGGTTGAAAATATTGTGGCTATGATTGATGCGGTTAAGGAATTCAACGGGGTGAAATAATTCATTTCAGAATTATGGTTGTTTCACCAATAGTGCAACGGGCAGCGGAAGATGAAACAATCTTTTCGTTTGTAAAAACATTACAGACATTGGTTGTTGACAGGACAGTTAGCGCAGACCGGTTTAAAATCAAGATTAAAAAAAAGAAAAAATATGTCAGACATTGTAATAGGAATTGACCTTGGCGGAACAAGGATAAAAGCGGTTGCCATAGATGCAGGCGGCAACATTTTGCAACATTATTATCAACCTACAAAGGACGGTGACGATACCAATTGGAAAAGCGCCGTTGCCGCCGCCGTTCAGGAAATGCAAACTAAAATGAACGATAATAATTTGCTTGTTGGGATTTCGGCACCGGGACTGCCCAATTCTACCAATTCGGCCATTGGATTTATGCCTGGCAGGTTGCAGGGGCTGGAGAATTTTATCTGGACCGATTTTTTAGAGACAAAAACCCGGGTTTTAAATGATGCCATTTCTGCAATGTTGGCCGAATCCAGATTTGGTGCGGCAAAGGGTAAAAAACATGTGGTTATGTTAACACTTGGAACGGGTGTAGGGGGTGCCATTTTAATTGATGGGAAACCCTATCAGGGCGCATTCAACAAAGCCGGCCACATTGGCCATATGGTGATCGACAGCGATGGCGAGCCCGATATAATTGGAATCCCCGGAAGCCTTGAAGATGCCATTGGAAATTGCACCATAGAAAAACGCACTTTAGGAAAATATAATTCTACACATGCACTTTTGGAGGCTTATCGCGAAGGTAACAGGTTTGCCGCTGAAGTTTGGTTAACCTCTGTGCAAAAACTGGCAATCGGACTGGCAACTTTAACCAATATTCTTTCGCCCGAAATGATTATCCTGGGAGGTGGAATCACCGAGGCCGGCAACGATTTGTTTGAACCCCTTGAAAAATATATGGCCAACTATGAATGGCGCACAGCGGGCAACAGAACCGAAATTGTAAATGCTCAATTTGGCGATTTAGCTGGAGCGGTGGGGGCTGCCTGTTTTGCGCGTGAGTTTTAGCAAAATCTTAACTGGGAGTTGAGTGATTAATTAGGTTAAGTTTTGAAAACCAGTATTTTGTCCCCTGGATATTTCTTATTTATACATCCTTCTTTTTGAAATATTCAACTTTCCCTGTCATCGCAATATCCTTTACTTTATCAATAAGAGTCGATATTTGTTCCTCAGAAAGTTTTGAAAACGATTGGGCAAAAGCAATTTTCTCTCTCATATATGTGGCATTTTCATTTCCCGAAATAAGAACAGTTACCGGAAGCGACCATACAAAATGCATAGCTTCCTTAATACTCATATAATTAGGTATTACGGGGTCATCGGTAGTCCAGTTGGCTTGTTCTTTTCTGGCAAAAAATCTTCCGTCGGCCAATGATTTAATTGCAAGTATTCCCATGTTTCGGTCCAAAGCTTTTTGCATTATATTTTCTTTGAAACTATAATAAGAAGCATCAAGCACATTTACCGGCATTAAAACAGCATCAAAAATGTCAGTTTCCTTGGTTCGTTCCAACATGTGAGCATGTGCATAAGGATTTTGGTGTCCTGTAAATCCGAGATATTTAAATTTCCCCTGTGCTTTTGCTTTTAGTAAATAATCCAGAACTCCCTTTTCAATGCGGCTGTCCACATCTTCAGGTGTACGTATCGAATGTACCTGGTACAAATCAATCTGATCAACTTTTAATCGTCGCAACGAACCTTCCAAATGTTCTTGTACAGTTTTAGCATCCGGCCCGGTGGTTTTCGACATTAAAAAGATAAGGTCGCGGTTTTTGGGTGTAAGATATTTCCCATAACGTTCTTCGCTTCTTCCGGCAGAATAACTTTCTGCAGTATCAAAAAAACGAACTCCACCTTCCAATGCAGCTTCAATAACTTCCTGTGCATCCCTTTCAGTAGTCCAACCAATATGATATCCCCCAGTTCCGAGCATGGTAACATATTCGCCGGTTCTGCCTAATTTTCTTCTTGGTAAAACTTTTCCTAATCTATCGCTTTCATTTTCAGAACCAAATGATGTTTTGGCTAAATATAAGCCGGCAGTTGCTCCTGCAAGCGATTTCAAAAATAATCTTCTATTTGTCATGATTTCTTTGGTATTTAATTTATGAATATATACACCAATATTGGGAAAAGGTTTAATTTTTTTATTATTACTTGTACGCACGAGTTAATTTTTGTAAACTTGTCCGTACAAGATGTTTAATTTTTGTATTTCACTTTCTGGATAAGATTTTAGAAAATTGAACATGGAAAATTAAATTACCAATTATACATGATGAGCAGAATTATCGTATTATTTTTCCTGACATTAACTTTTTTTAAACAGTCCACAGCTTCTGATATTATCGATATTGTGCCAATTACCAACAAAATTTTAGCACTCCATTTCGATGACGGATATGCAGTTTACCACAAAAAAGGACAGTCGAGAAGTAGTGAACGTGTAGTTGTTGAACTGTTAAACATTCAACAGGCAGAATTACTTTCTAATTATTCGATTTCAAGTACAACAGATGCAGCCTATTTGAATGCCACACAACCCTCAGATTTAGGAAGGAAAACGAAAGGTTCAGAATTCACCTGGATGTGTCAAAACTGGAACAATGGATGTGTGAACAAAGATCCCGACCATGTTGAAGAACATTGGATTTATTTGTATTTGGAAGAACCACTTCAAAACAACAACGAATACATTTTAAATACCGGCGAAATTGCCAACAATGGAAAAGAATGGAAATTTATTTACGATGAAAAGGAAGTTTTTTCACCAACAATACATACAAATTTAATAGGTTACAAACCCAATGCTCCGGAAAAATTTGGCTATTTATATCATTGGATGGGCGACAAAGGTGGAGTAGATCTTTCAGCCTATTCAAATCAAAAGTTTTATATCGTTGATCATTATTCAAATGAAACGGTTTTTGAAGGAAATATAAAATTCCGGAAATCAAAAACCAATGTCGAAACCGGACAGGCAAC
>JBBQPP010000455.1:0-3938 GCA_038217255.1 Bacteroidales bacterium
GTTGCCATTACCACACCGTTTATTTCGCCTGTACCTGCTGCATAATTATCTCCGCTCCAACTTATTGATACTTTTATCTTTTCCATAGTTATTAATTTTTAGAAGGGTTATTTCCACATATCTTTTCATTTAGTTGAGATACTGCTTGAACTTTAAAAGATAGTAAAATTACTATCAAATTTAAAAATCATGTTTCGGAAAATAATTTTTCCCCTGATTTTTAATGATCAGATTCAGGTTTGCTACCTTCACTTTGATGTTTTTCTGGATTTAATCAATTTCATTGAAAACGATACCCAAATTGTTTATTGCCCCCTTGAAGTTTATGGATATGGAAATGATGAAAAAGAAGCACAAAAGTCTTTTAAAATTGCGTTAGCAGAATTTTTTAAATACTGCACAAATACTACTGATGCGTTAAAATTGATTATCAAATAAATTCTATTGTTCATTGAAATTTTGATTGACTTCTATTTCTGTAAGAAGGTCCCTTACCGGTGTTTTAACAAATGCAGATATGCCCAGTATTTGCATGATTTCATAAATTGAAAGTGTACTCATGATCGAATATTTGACGTAGGCAACAATCAGGTATGTACAGATGGCAACCCAAATATGGATCTTTACTGCATTTTCGGATTGTCCCCAAAGTTTTTTTATTATCAAATTTTGTTTTATCCATTTGAAAGTGTTATGGAAAGCTTTGCATAACACTTTTAAAGAGGCCAAACGACGAAAAAGCAAGCTCGATTTTTACAAGTGGAATCCCGATAAAGCTCAGACTAAAGGAGCAGAGGTAAAACCGGACAACAAAAGCGAAACACAGGTGGCAGTCAATTCAGGGGGAAAAACCAATGAAGCAACCAAAGATGTTAAAGAGCCTTTGGCTAAAGAACAGGTACACCGTTCAGAATAGCAGCAAACCACACAACGTAACCGTTTAAAAGCACATTCCATGTAATCCGGAATTACAGATTTGCCAATGGGAAAACATTTCTACATCCCATTGTTGGCGTTCGGGAACCACTTCCGGACGCCATTCTTATCCACTAATAAGCAAAATCATTCATACAAAAAATCCAAAGTCATGAAAAACACAAATAAAGAACTATCATGGTTCAAACTCTCCCTTCTCCATTCCTTTATGAAAGCCACCCCGAATTAACCGAAGATACCAACTTTATTAACAGCCGCGGCAACCTTGCTGCTGAAACTTATTCCGAAACTATATCAAACGGTTACAATCACAACGAAGCTGAAGAATTGGCGCACGAAGTACTTTATAAAGGGCTTCATTTTTCAAAACACGATACGCTTGTAAGCATTATTTGGAACTAGTTCTCAGGAAAGATTGAAATGGACCTGGCTAAAGAATATGCCATAAGGATCCTACCAAAACTGGAGCCCATTTTTTCCAAATACCCATTAAATGATGAGTTTGCCTACAGTACAGAATTTAATGGCTTGTATTCGGAATTAACCGGAACACTTTCAATTTACCTCGAAGAAAATGAGCTTCAATAAAGAGAAACACCTCAAGGCAAATATTGAGGCCATAAAACTCTGTTTCCGCTTTGGAAAAGAGAATCGAAGCCCAACACAGGAATAGATTAAAGGCCTGAAACCATATACAGGTTTCAGGGCTTTAAAATGTATCCTGAACCCGGCTGTTGATGAGTAATCATAAATTGGGTAGGGCACTTTTTTCCGAGCGGGAAGAAAAAGGGAAGTTGCTCATTGCCATCAATTACACTACCGAATAAATTTGGGCCAAAAATCACTTCCTGCTTTTATATACAAATTCTTGACTGATAAACTTATGTACGTCAGATTCCAAATAATAGGTTTTTTGTCTGATGTGGCGATAAGCGAGGATTCCTGAACTCCGGTAACGTTGGAGAGTGCGGTTGCTTACTTTTATCAGTAGGCACAAATCCTGGTTGTCCAGAAGGGTATCGCCATCAATTTGGTTTTTTGTATTGTTGATCTTTTCCAATTTTTTGTTCAGCATTTCAATCCTTTCCAGAATCCGCTCCATCCATGCTTCAAATGTGTTTTTGTCTATTTATACAGGTTATCTTTACGGAGGCGCTGAAGTGTTCTTGTACTTATTTTTAGTAACTCGGCCAGCTCATTACTGTCCAGCCAAATTTCCTTCTCTTCAATTGAAGCAGAAGTTTCACATTTTGCAATGTACCCTGCTATCTTTTCAATTTTACCAACAAGTTCTTGGTATGCTTTGCTTTCGAATGTTATCAATTCCATGTTTCCTAAATTTTGTTTTAGTAAAAATGAGGCAATGGAAAATTCTTCTTTGACAAGTTGTTACCAAGTTGGGTATGATTTTTTTTCAATCATTCATGTTGTGAACAAGTTGCGCGTTTGACTATATTGCTGCATTATGGAGATTTGTTCATGTGTTAGGTACATTTAATGCAATAATTATTACTGAAACGTTAGTAAATATTTGACCTTGTTGCTCGTATCGATAATACCAGATGATTCGGTTCCGATAAGTAAAACAGGTATTGATTGCTTTTTTGAAATTCGCTTGTTGAAAGGGCTTGAAGTCTATAAGGCTATTGTTCCTGTATAATGGGACTATGTAGTGCAAATTATTGTTCCGCAAATCAGATACGTTTTTGTTGCTGTAAAATCCTTTGTCGGCAATGAAAATCACGTTCTCTGCACCCAACTCCTCCACACATCTTTTCATAGAACTTACATCGATAATCATTTCAATCATCATTGTCGCCGGAATAAAATGATCTCCTAATTTCCTGCCAAAATTATATGACCTAAGGCCTATAGAAATTTTTGAAGTCACATTTAACGGATCAATGCGTAATTTGGGATAATAAAAGTTGTGTGCAAATAAAAAAAGAAACAGCTACAAAAATATTCTGTAACTGTTTCATTCTCAATTTGTGGGCCCACCTGGGCTTGAACCAGGGACCACCTGATTATGAGTCAGGTGCTCTAACCAACTGAGCTATAGGCCCGAGAAAGTTCAAAGTTGAATCCCGATAGCTATCGGGAAAAGTTTAAAGTACTAAACTTGAATTTCAACATTTAAATTTCGGAGTGCAAGTTTACAACATTAACCGAAATTACACAAATAAATTTTCCGAAATTCTGATGCAATTTCTGCGAATATAAGAGCTTGCTGAAATAATGTTTGATTTGAACCAAATTCAACTAAATTTGCATCCTGTCAAATAGGAATGTTTGATTATACAGAAGAGTGGAGAGAGCGGGCTCACAGAAACTCTGGCAACCATCCGATAGCTAAAGGAAAGGTGCCAAAACCCGGCCGGAAACGGAACTATAATTTGAACACAATCATTTTAAAAAATGCAAAAAACAAAAACTTACGAAGAAATCAACCTCAAACTCAAATCGGGCAAAGCAGTTATATTAACCGCTGAGGAAGTTGCAAAAATGGCGCTCGAATGTTCACCCGAAGAAATTGTTGATAAGGTTGACGTGGTAACCACAGCAACATTTGGCGCCATGTGTTCATCGGGCGCAATCATCAATTTTGGCCATGCCAGTCCGCCAATCCGAATGGAAAAAATCAGGCTGAACGGTGTCCCTTGTTACGAAGGTTTGGCTGCTGTTGATTCCTATATTGGCGCCACTGCTTGTGATCCTGATAATCCAACCTACGGCGGAGCACATGTAATACAGGATTTGCTCGAAGGAAAAGACGTTCTTCTGGAAGCATGGGGAAAAGGGACCGATTGTTACCCAAGGAAACATATCCGGACAACAATCAATATCAACACTATTAATGAGTTTACACTTTTCAACCCGCGAAATGCTTACCAGAACTATAATGTTGCTGTGAACAATACAAAAAAGATGATTCACACTTATATGGGAACCTTACTGCCCAATTTGCGAAACGCTACTTATTCAACTTCTGGCGAATTAAG
>JBBQPP010000456.1:0-3930 GCA_038217255.1 Bacteroidales bacterium
AAAATGGCATTTCAAACCATGATTGATGGAGGTTTAAAGAAGCAAAGAAGGCAAGATAAAGCGCTGGTTGATGGCATTAGTGCAACAATTATTCTACAAAATTATTTGGAACTAAAGAGAAATAAAGAGCTGACATGAAATATCCGATTACAGTTTACGGAGATTTAATCCTTAGGAAAAAAGCAAAATATTTAGAGAAAGATACCGAAGGATTAAAAGAGATTATCGAAAATATGTGGGAGACAATGTATTACGCTGATGGAGTTGGACTCGCAGCACCTCAAACTGGATTATCAATCCGCATGTTTGTTATTGATGCTTCCTCGGGTGCCGATGAGGAACCTGAATTGAAAGATTTCAAAAAAACCTTTATAAATCCTGAAATAATAGAATTAACAGGAGAAACATGGGTAATGAATGAAGGTTGTTTGAGTTTGCCCGAAATACGTGAAGATGTTATTCGTCCCGATACAGTCAGGATCAAATATTTCGATGAAAATTTTGTGGAGCATGATGAAGTTTACAGCGGTTTTGTAGGTCGGGTTATCCAGCATGAATACGACCATTTGGAAGGTAAACTTTTTATCGATTATTTGTCGCCACTAAGAAAAAGGTTACTAAAGAGTAAACTAAACGACATTGCCCGAGGATTTGTTCAACCTCATTACAAAATAAAAATACCGGTGAAATAATTGTATCGCTGTTTTTTTATTTTCGTTTTAGTAAAAACCTACAAGCGGTCAAACGTGAAACAAACAGTTCAAAATATTCCCTTTCTTCGCATCACTATTGCCTTGGCAGTTGGAATTGTCGCAGGCACTTTTTTCCATTTCGAACCAACATTAAGCCTTTTACTTTTAGGATTTATACTCCTAGTTCTTATCATACTCAATAAAAATTACAGGTACTCTTTCAACATACTTTTCGGCCTCGGAATCCAGTTATTTTTTGTTTTCCTTGGAATTATACTTGTACAACTGCACAACCAAAAGCCTGTTTTATATGACAAAGGCAATTTTATAGCCCTTGTTTTGGAAACTCCCCAGGAAAAACAAAATTCATATAAATCAATTCTTCAAATCGAAGCCGTCAATTATTCAGATTCGATTTTGCCGACAAAAGAACTTGTAATTGCCTATTTTTCAAAAACCGATTCAATTGCTGCAATGAAAGCCGGCGATATTATTGTATTCAACAACCCACCGCAAACCATTGAAAACAATAACAACCCATATGAATTCGATTACAAAAATTACCTCGAAAAGAAAAAAATATACCGACAGGTTTATCTCCCAGCCAACCGCTATATTAAAACAGCCCAAACCAAAAAATCAATTTTGATTTGGGCTGAACAAACCCGCGAAAAACTTTTACATATTTATCGAACCCAACCCATTGACGAAACCGAATTTGAAATACTTTCGGCATTAACACTTGGGTACAAACGCGAACTTGAACCTGAAACAAAAAGGATTTTCTCGGCATCCGGCGCGTCCCATGTTCTGGCAGTTTCTGGTCTTCATGTTGGGATTGTATATTATCTTATCACCATATTATTTGGATTTTTACGGAGCAAAAAAAGTGGGCGTTTACTGTTTATGATCATTTCGATTTCAATACTTTGGACATATGCATTTATTACAGGCTTGTCTCCATCTGTTATGCGAGCCGCAGCTATGTTTAGTATTTTTGCCGTTGGAGAGAACCTAAACCGACGATCGAACATTTACAATTTAATGGCAGTTTCAGCTTTTATTTTGCTGCTGATTAACCCCAACAACTTATTTGATATTGGTTTCCAACTTTCCTACGCAGCAGTTTTTGGTATTGTTTTTCTACAACCCAAACTTGAAAAACTGATTTTGGTAAAGAATAAACTTTTAAAGTTTTTCTGGATGCTAGTTACTGTTTCATTTGCAGCACAAATCGCTACTTTTCCAATAACTTCATACTATTTCGGGCAATTTCCAACCTATTTTTGGTTAACCAATACTTTTGTAATTCCGGCTGTAATGGTATTAATTCCACTTGGGATTTTATTGCTATTTGTTTCAACTATACCTGTAATTTCAACCGTTCTGGCATTCTTACTAAATAACATACTCAAATTAACCTATTTCCTCCTTTCATTTATAAATCAACTCCCACTTTCTGTATTCAGTATTTCAATTGAACCATTTCAATTTGTATTGCTGATTTCAGCAGTTGGTTTTGCATTAGTGTTTTTAAAAAACCATAAAGTTTTCTTCTTAAAAGCCACCCTTTTCAGCATCCTTGTTGTATTGTTTTCAACGCTAGTGTTAAATATTTACCAATTAAATCAAACCGAACTTATCGTGTACAATACGGGAAAAAACACCGGAATTCAACTCATTCACGGAAAGTTAAACTACATTATAACAGAAGAAAAACTAACAAATGAAGAAAAGTGGTTTCATCCGGGAACCCGCACCAGTCGTGCACTGAGTTTAAATCCCCCGATATTTTTTGTATCGAATGACTCAATTACGAATGAAACTGTTTTGATGAAAAACAGACTGATCTTTTTTGAAGGAAAATCGTTTTCGATCAACCAAAATTTAAATGAAACCAACTATAAAAAACTGCCTGATTTCATTATAAACCCAATTTTTAAAAGCACCAAAACCATTGATTTAAAACAAAGTATAACGATAATTACAAACAAAAGTTTCTTAAAAAAAACCCCTTCTAATTCAGGTATAATTTACAATACTGCAATAAAAGGGGCATTTAGAAAAAAATGGTAACTTTCAATATTAATTCAATATTTTTTCCGGCAACATTGAATTACTTAATGATGAAAAATCAGAAGTTAATAGGTTATTTTGCCGGGTAATTTTAAAATCACAGTTTTATGAAAATTGTAATTGCAGGAGCAGGTGAAGTTGGTACACATTTGGCAAAAATGTTATCCGACGAATCACATGACATTGTATTACTCGATGATTCAACCGAAAAACTTTCAAAAATAAGTTCTCAAGTTGATTTAATGACGATCACTGGTTCAGCTCATTCATTTGAAGATTTAAAGAAAACAGGGCTTTCGAAAGCCGACTTGTTTATTGCCGTTACACCATTTGAAGAGCGAAATGTATTTGCCTGTTCAATGGCATCATACCTGGGCGTAGGCCGCACTATCGCCCGGATAAACAATTCAGAATATTTGAAAGATAGCTATAAAGCAAAATTAAAAAACATGGGTATTCATGAACTGATTTACCCTGAAAGCCTTGCAGCAAAAGAAATTGTTGCTTCGGTTAAACAAACTGTAACCCGGCAGTTAATTGAATTTTCGAGCGGGAAACTTATTTTGATGGGGATAAAAGTCCGTAAAAATGCAACTATCCTGAACAAGACCCTGCAAGAACTAAAACTTGAAGATCATAGCATTTCGGTGGTTGCAATTAACCGCGATAATGTTACGCTTATACCAAAAGGGCATGATATGATAATTGATGGCGATATTGTATTTTTCGTATGCACACGGATTGAACAGCAGCATGTTTTCGATATTACAGGAAAAAAGGTTTTTGATGTGCGTAACATTATGTTTCTTGGTGGCAGCAGGATAGCTCAAAAGGCAGTTGAAAAATTAGGCGATAACTATCGCATAAAAATAATTGAAATCAATCGCGAAAAATGCGAAAAAATTGCTGATAAATACGGTAAAGCACTTGTAATCAATGGGGATGGAAGGGACTTTAAACTTTTAAAGGACGAAGGAATTGATAAAATGGACGCATTTGTTGCTACAACCGGGAATTCGGAAACAAACATATTGATGTGCCATTTGGCTAAATCGTTTGGAGTGCGCCGCACTTCAGCCGAAGTTGAAAACCTCGAATTCATGGGACTGGCTGAAAAAATGAATATTGGCAGTGTTATCAATAAAAAACTGAATGCCGCCAG
>JBBQPP010000457.1:0-3929 GCA_038217255.1 Bacteroidales bacterium
TTGGGGCGAGTTTATTCAGGTTTACCGGGTTTCCATCGAACCAGCCCAGATAACCTTCAAAAATGGAACGCACAGCCCAGTCAACACGGCCATAATATTCAACTAAATAAGGTAAGGATGCCAGGTGTTCAGGTAGTTTCACATACTCAACCAATTGGTCGGGCGTCATGCCTTTGTTCATGCCTTCAATGGTTTTGTCGAAAACAAACTTAATGGCATCGCTATAGTTGATTAAAGTAGTTTTTACGTTCTCTTTCCCAATTACCGGACGGGTATGCCCTGGCAGTAAATATTCAGGTTCTTCGTCCCGCATTTTATCAAGGCTTTCATACCAGCTTTTAACATCGCGGTATTGCGAACCACGAATAGTATATAAATTAGGGAACGATTTATAATAGGTATCGCCACAGAACAATATTTTCTGGTCGGGCATCCAAACATACATATTGTCGTAGGTTTCGCCCGTGGCAGCAACCAGCTCAAATTTGACCCCGTCAATTTCAATTTGTTTTCGTTCCCCTGTAAAAAATTGCGTGGGTCGGAATGCAATTGTTTCTTCCCGGCGAGTAAACATACTCCCTTGTTTGTGTGGGCGAGGGGCAACGCCATTGTTAATGTGAATGGAATCGGGAAGGATGATACCAGCCTGTCGTGCCCCACGGACATTTCCATAGGTTAACCCTGCTTCGTTGCCTGCACGAGCTTCGAGGTTAAACCCTGTAAGGTTGCCTAAAGCCGATTCCCTGGCCCAAACCTGTGGGTTGCTTCCTTCATCAAGAAATGCCTGAATGCCACCAAAATGGTCGCCATGCCCGTGTGTAATAATAATCCCTTTTATGGGTTTGTCGGTTATTTCACGTAACTTTAAACGCAGTGCTTCCATACGAACCGGCGATTGACCTGCATCAATTATTATAATCCCGGTTTTGCCTTCAATCATCGCAATGTTGCTTACATCGTAACCAACAGCAAAATGTACATTTTCGCCAAACTTAAAAATTTCGGGTACAAACTCTTTATTTTGTTCATATAAAAGACGGGTTGCTTCTGTTTCCTGCGCATTAGATGTTGTTGTAAATACCATTAATGCCATTAATAATGTGATAATTTTTGTTTTCATGTTCAAATTTTTTAGATACTTTATTGAAATTGAATAACATATGTTTGGAATCAAATCCCAAATTTTCTTATTCAGGTCTTTTTAAGTGGTCGATTATTCCAGCATCAAAAGTCGTTTTTCTTGGTCTGTCCGGATTGTTCTCGTATCCAATTATGATAGAACTATAAACGGTCATGTGCTTAAAATCAAAAACCAGTGTCAGGTAATCCTTTAGCCCGGTTTCGTGCCAATTCATTACGTACAAATCATCCCCGATTTTACGGCAACGGTAGGGTATATCTTTGTTGCCATTCCCTATTCCGGGGCCTGTAATCCACTCGTACTTGCCCTTTCCATCGTAAAATTCCATGTGTATTGCATTACCGGTTTGATATTGGTAATTCAAGGAGTAGCCATCTAATAAATGCTCCGGCTCACCAAATTGATATTTTTCAATAGTAGGCGAAGTTGGTTTTTGAGCAAAGCTGGTTCCAATACTGATTACAGAAACCAGGAATAGTACTAAAATTCTTTTTTTCATTGTGATATGTTTTAATTTATTTACTTTATTTTTTTGATTCCTGAATAATTTCAAACAGAGATTTATGTTGTTTTCCTGCCGCCTTAAAAAAATCGGATTCCACATTGAAAGCACCATTTCTTATACCTTCATAAATTCCTCCAATTACGGTTCCCATGAACTCACCCAATTCCTTTTTTCTTTCTTCTATATAATCTTCAACAGATGCCGGCTTGTAAACAAGTTTTGTGTTGTAAACTTCATTTATGTATTCTGTAAGCTGTTTTTGCGAAATAGGCTCTCCCGCCAAATTGTATGTTTGTCCATTATGTTTGTCTTCGAGCAACATTTTTGAGTAAGCATAAGCCAACTCTTTTCGGCTTGTATAAGCACATTTCCCGTCACCTGCCGAGTTGTATATCTCGCCCTTGGCGACATAATTGTCAATATATTCAAGGTCAGGTTCAATGTACAATCCATTCCGGCCTATCACCCAGTCAAGCCCTGAATTCTTAACATCTTCTTCGGTTTGTCGGTTACTTTTTACGACTGGACTAAATGCCGTTTCTTTTTCATCTCCAATAATGCTGGTATATACAATCTTTTTTACTCCTGATGTTTTGGCTGCCCGAATAACATTTCGGTGTTGCCCAATTCGTTTATCCGGTTGGTCCATCCCTGAAACGAGCAATACTTTATCAATGCCTTCAAACGCAGAGACAAAGTCATCATGGTTATTGTAATCACCTTTTCTAATTTCAATGCCAGGCACATTGGCTTTTTCCGGAGTTCTTGCAATGCCGACTACATTTTCTTTTCCAATTTCCTTTGCCAATTCCTGAATGATTGCACTTCCTAATTTCCCGTTTGCTGCTGTTACTGCTACTTTCATTTATCTATTTTTTAATTATTCTATTTAATCTTCAACTATTCAACACGATACAAAGTAACGGAATATCTCAACTCAGGTAAAGGTAAGTTTAGGGCAAAGAATGGTAAAAAAAGGCTAATGATGTATTTCGCGAAATTTCTGAGGAAGAAAACTGGTGTGTTTCTTAAAGTATTTTGTCAGGTTTGTAGCATCCTCGAAACCAATATCGTAGGCAATTTCTTTAATTGAAAATTCAGAATACGAAAGAAGTCGTTTAATTTCCAAAACAACCCTTTCGTCCAGATATTCTTTTGCTGTTTTGTTCGAAGTAAGTTTCAGGGCAGCATTTAGTTTTTTGGAATTTACGCCCAAAATTTCACAGATATCTAACACTTTTGTTTTATAGCTGATATTATTGTCCAAAGCTTTTTTAAACTGCATGGTTAAAGTGAGAACCGATTCGTTCTGTATTGCAGAGAAGGAGCGTTTATTCTGCTCAAGCCGGATTAGAATAATCTTTAAGTAATTACGAAACAATTCTTCCTGTTCAAACTCTTTTTCATTAAAATATGCTTTTGCGAGCATTTCAATTAAAAATTTTGTGTCGGTATCGCATTGCAACAAAACTGGTGATAGTTGCGAATTGAAAAGAATGAAATCATATAGATATCTAAAATCTATCTTTTCACGAACCAAAAAATCAGGTGTAAAAAGTATGACATACCCTTTGATTTCTGAATCAACATGAAATTGTTGCACCTGGTCTTTTGCTACCGGAATAAAGGAGCCTGTCCGAAACGGCACTGTATGGAAGTCAACTGTATGAATACCAGCCCCTCCAGAGATATAAATAAGTTGATAAAAATCCAGTCGGTGTGGTTTGCCGGCCATTTGATGTTTTCTTTTTATCAGTTCTTCCAAAGGAAGAATTTCAAACTCAAGGAGTGGTTCTTCCTGTTTTTTAAAATTATATTTTGGTATCTGATTCACGTGATTAAGATGTCTGCTTTAAACGATAATCAAATGTAAGATTTATCGGTAGCTTTTGTATTTTTCTAATAAATAATGAAGATTACTAAAGTTATGGGATTTCGTATTGAAGAGTGAACTGCTATACTCCTCGTTAAAACTCCTGTTCGTTGAGAAAAACCCCCGATTCATTGATTCTTTTTCCTGTTTATTTATGAATACTGTTCCTTTATAAAAGATATTGAGAATATGAGAAATATTTTACTTAAAACATTATTAATTGCTTTCGCGTTTGCTTTTACTTTTTGTGCCAATAAAGGCCAAACGTCCAAATTGACGGAACAATCACATGGTGCATCGGCAAAACCAAATTATGAAATCGTTTTTCCGGATAACAAAGTAAATCGGATTGACATTAAAATTGAACCTGAAAAATGGGAGGTGCACTTTCACTTTCGTTAGATGAAGTG
>JBBQPP010000458.1:0-3928 GCA_038217255.1 Bacteroidales bacterium
TTGGATTTCCATTTCTTCTTGCTGTTGATTTTTGTCGTTTGGTGTCAAAATCAATTTATTGTCAGAGGCAAAAAGTGTCCCATTTTCACCATAAAAGAAAATCCCGTTGTTGAATTGCGTGTTTAAATCACCGGTTCCCCACAAGCGGTGTTGCCAAATTACCGGACAACCTTCGAAATTCAACGTTGCATTTAATGTGTCAGGTGTTGTGATTTTACCGTTCAGGATATTTAAACTACCGTTGGTATCGAAAGATGTTGGCATTCCAAAACCCATTATTTTCCTGATTATATCAATATGGTGTATTCCCCAATCCACGAGATGCCCGTTTCCGTATTCTTTTTCCAAACGCCAGGCTTTGTGGCCGATAATCGGGCGGTATTCGAGTTTCGGCGCGGGGCCGCACCAGGTTTCCCAGTCGAGCGATGCAGGAGGCGCCTGAATTGTGGCATCAGCAAGAGTAGGATTGTAATGAATTTGCGCTCCAATCTGATGGACTTTGCCAATTTTGTCCGCTTCAATCATTTCTTTAGCTTTTGCAAAGGCTTTGCTTTGGCGGCGTTGAAACCCGATTTGAACAATATTTCCAGCCCTTTGAACGGCTTTTACCATTGCTTTTCCCTCTTCAATATCGTAGGCAAGTGGTTTTTCGCAGTAAATATTCAAACCTTTTTCGCAGGCAGCAATAAAATGCAGTGCATGCCAGTGCGGAACAGTGCCAATAAATACAGCTTCCAAACCTTTAATATCGAGCAAATCATTATAATCTTTAAATTCTTTCGGGCGGCTCCCTTGTATTGATTCAAGTTTGTCGGTGCTGCTTTTTAAATGTTCGGTATCAACATCGCAAACTGCAATTACTTCAACGCCGCCTACTTTTAAAGCTGCTTCAGTGATTACCATTCCGTACCAACCTGCACCAATTAAACCAATTTTTAGTTTTTGATTTTGTGCAAATGCAGGGACATTGAAAGCAGTTAACAAGCCTGCTGTGGCTATCGATGATTTTTGGATAAATGATCTTCTTTTCATGATAATTGATTTCGATTATGGTTCTAAAATAGTAAAATTTTGGTTGGGTCGAGTTATTACAGAAAAACCACATAGGCACAGTAGGACACATAGATTTAGTTCAATTATATTTTGCGCGGAAAATATTTTATTTCAAATTCCTTTTGCACCGCGGCTTTAGCGCGGTGATTATAGGGTGGCGAGGTTTTCCGCTTTAGCGTTTAATCTTTTTACCGTTCATAAGTAATTAATGGCTAAAGCCTCATATTTCACTTGATTTATCTCGCCAAGCTAAAGCATGGCGCAATACCTATGTTTCCTTATTTGCCTATGTGGTTCAACGATTTCCATTCAAAATCCTCAAAACTAATTCTCTTGTTAGCGCCTGACCATTGGCTCGTTTTCGGATTTCATCGAAAGAAAACCTGAAATCGCAGCCCGATTTCCAGCGGCTACAGCCATAAGCAGTTTTTCCTTTGATAATTGTCCCGACTTTACATTTTGGACAAGGCGGCATACTTTCCGCTTTTTTTGGCGTTTCTTCAACCGATTTTTCAAATTTAATTTCGAATGTCGGCGTTAATTTCAAAATACCCTCAACTTTTTTACCATCTACAACAAACCCTTTAATTTTTGTGGTTTCCTTTTTTTCAAGCAACCGTTGTATTTGTGATACGGTCAGAGTTTTATCTTTAAAAACAAAAGGTAATATGAAATTGCAACCCTGTTTCCAATCGCTGCAACCATAAGCATTTTTGCCCTTTATTAGATTTCCTTTGGCGCATTTCGGGCACTTTGTACCGACAAGTTCAGTTTTTGCCGATGCTTTTTTTGCCTTTGATTTAATTGCTTTTTTAGGTTCTTCGTGAAAAGTAGCCACCATTTTGGGTTTTCCGGTTTCCGATCGCACCTCGTGAACCAGATCGTGCACCATTTTCTTCATGTTGAAGATAAATTGTTTGACACCGAACTCACCCTGTTCAATTTCTTTTAATTGCTTTTCCCACTGACCTGTGAGTTCGGCAGATTTCAGCAGCTCGTTTTGAATGGTATCAATCAATTGAATCCCCATTTCGGTGGGTATTACTAACTTTTTTGACCGCAGTGTATATTTTCGTTTAAACAAAGTTTCGATAATGGCAGCCCGGGTTGAAGGCCTTCCGATTCCGTTGGCTTTCATCAATTCGCGAAGTTCGTCGTCATCCACTTGTTTTCCGGCAGTTTCCATTGCACGAAGCAGTGAGGCTTCGGTGTAATTGTTTGGTGGTTTTGTTGTTTTTTCTAAAAACGAAGGTTCATGCGGGCCATGTTCGCCTTTTTCAAAAGTGGGAAGTATGGCTACTTCGTCTTTTTCTTTGTTGTCCTCTTCCTCTTCGCTTTTATTTTCTTTTTGAAAAAGAACACGCCAGCCTTCTTTTAAAATTTCCTTTCCATTGGCAACAAAATCAACTCCCTCAACTTGCGCACTCACTTGTGTTTTGGCAACTTCGCAATCGGGATAAAAAACCGCGATAAACCGGCGAGTAATAATATCATACACTTTTTGTTCATCGCCACCCAAAAGTCTTTTTTCGCCTGTTGGAATAATTGCATGGTGGTCGGTTACCTTTTTGTCGTTAAAAACTTTTGTCGATTTTCTGATTTTTCCTTCCAAAAGCGGTTGTGTAAATGTTGAATAATCTGAAAGTCCCTGTAGTATTCCGGGAATTTTCGGGTACATATCGTTAGGCAAAAATGTGGTGTCAACACGCGGATAAGTAACCACTTTCATTTCGTAAAGCCGTTGCACGGTTTTTAAAGTATCTTCAGCAGTAAAACCAAATTTATTGTTGCAATAAACCTGAAGCCCGGTCAAATCGAACAGTTTTGGTGCATATTCTTTCCCTTCTTTCTTCTCGATATCGGTTATAAAAAGGTCCTTTCCGGTAATCAACTCAAGCAGTTTCTCTCCATCTTCCTTCGTGAAAAACCTGCCTGTTGTATTGTTGAAAGTGGTTTCACGGTAAATAGTTTGCAGCTCCCAGTAAGGTTTGGGTTCGAAATTTTTGATTTCGTAATATCGGGTTACCAACATAGCCAAAGTTGGTGTTTGAACCCGACCGATTGACAAAACCTGTTTGTAACCACCGTATTTCAGTGTGTAAAGCCGGGTTGCATTCATGCCCAAAAGCCAGTCGCCAATTGCACGCGAACTGCCGGCATAAAAAAGGTTGTCAAAATCTGAAGCGGGTTTTAATTTTTGAAACCCGACGCGAATGGCTTCGGTGGTTAACGATGATATCCAAAGTCGTTGCACCTGTCCTTTATATTTTGCCTGTTTGATTACCCAGCGTTGAATCAGCTCGCCCTCCTGACCGGCATCGCCGCAGTTTATTACCACAGTTGCTTTACCAAACAATTCCTTTATTATTTTGAATTGTTTTTTAACTCCTGGGACATCCATAAGTTTTGTTTCAAAACGATCAGGAAGCATGGGAAGTGCATTCAAATCCCACTGCCGCCAGCTGGGATTGTAATCTTCGGGCGGAAAAAGTGTACAAAAATGGCCGAAAGTCCAGGTAACCTGGTAGCCGTTTCCTTCAAAATATCCGTCTTTTCGTGTTTTTGCCCCAATCACTTCGGCAATTTCACGGGCAACACTTGGTTTTTCAGCAATGCAGACTTTCATGGTTTAAGAATTGGTGGGTAGCATCAAAATGGGGAATTTAAGAAATATCCAAAATCGAATATTCAATAAGCAATTTTCAATTATTAATAACAGGTAAAATTTCATCGGCGGCAAAGTTCCTGAAAAAAATTGGAATAGTTTTCCCTTCAATTATTTTTTAACCTGAAAAACAAATGATAGGAGAATTAGTCGATATTGAAATAATAATAATTCATCAAATTTAAAATGAGAACCTGATTAAAGTTTGAT
>JBBQPP010000459.1:0-3924 GCA_038217255.1 Bacteroidales bacterium
CAACCAAATTCTATAATAATACCGTGAACATTCACTATTTGTTTGTAAATTTCATTGAAAAATAAAATTTTCATTAAATCCTGGCGCTTCAGAAATAATGCGATTGATGCTAATTGTTCGTTATCAGGTATGGGGCTACCAGCATAAAGCTCATGAAACTTGTTTCTATTTTGCAGTTCTGATGCACTGGCTAAGGTGGTAAGCTTTATTTTATTCATTTCAACATATTTTTGTAAATTATTTCATTTTCAGGTATATCACATTGTGCAATTTTATTGATGACTTTATTTTTTTCAACCCACTTAAACCCGTCTCCCGGGCTTAACATTTGAATGTCATCTTTATTTATTATTTCTCCTTTATTAATAAATTTTTTAGAGGCAATAGACCTTTCTAATTTTTCCCTGCTGTTATTTACTCCAGGACTGGTGAATAAATCTGTTTCGCCAAGTCCCGATTCAATAATCCTAATGTCTCTTATCATTCTGCTTACTCCATCAGGACCGAGAGAACCTGCCTGATCAGTACCTTTCATTTGTCTATCGATAGTTACATGTTTTTCAATCATTTTTGCTCCCATGGCAACAGCAGCAATTGGTGCACTAATGCCAATGGTGTGATCTGAATATCCGATTACATACTGGCTATAGTTTTGAAGCAGATATGTAATAGTTTTTAGATTTGTATTTTCTGGTTTTGTAGGATATTCTGAAACACAATGAAGTATGGAAATTTGGGAATGATGGCGCGTAATTATCTTAAGTGCCTGGTCTAATTCCATTTTGCCACCCATGCCCGTTGAAAGAATAACTGGCAATTTTGTTTCAGCCATTGCTTCTAATAAAGGTAAATTGGTCAGGTCCCGACTGGCAACCTTGAGATAATCGGGAGTAAATAATTTTAAAACACTTAAAGCACCAATAGCACATGTAGTTTCTACAAAATCGAGACCTTTACTTTTTGCATGTTTATAAACTTCAAAATGTTCTTCATCGTTTAACTCAAGAGCTTCTCTATGTTCACCATATGTTTTACCAAAAGAATGAGGTGTGTTATATGGACGTTGCATTTGAGAAGAGGAAAGTTCTTGCTTTAAATCTCTCTTAGTCATCTTAACCGCGTCCATAGGACTTAATTTTGTATTGAATAGATCCTCTATCACTGGTCTTGAAACCAAATCGATAATTAGTTTTGCAAGATCAACTGAGCCGATGTGATTTTGACCAATTTCGCCAATGATATAAGTATGTTTCATTTCTATTTTGTATTTGTTGATATTTCATTCTTCATGATTGCAAGCCATTCAGGTTTTGATTTAATATACTTGACCACTTGTTTAGCTTCACAAGGTATTTCGTTAATCTTTAGTTCAAGATATATTTTTTTTGCTATTTCAAAGTCTTTTGCAGTATCTATAGTTAAACGGATTTCAGTTTCATTTTCTATCTCTGCATCAATTTTTTCGAAGTGTATTTTAAATTTATCAGGGTGAGTATATATGTAATTGGTAACATGTTCTTGAAAAAGTTTCTCATTGGTGAATTTATCTACTCTCTCTAAAGACCTTAATGTAACACCTTCAGTCCAGAACCCATAATGAGTTTTAATTGTGGGAGTGTTGTCACTTTTTGAGTAAGTCCAATAATCTGTTTCAATTTTCTTAAATGAATCAATTTGATGTTTTAGGGCGGCAATATCCAAAAAGGGATTGTCAGCGCAAATTCGAATAATTTTATTGAGCTTATTTTTTTTTGCTGCAATAATAAAACGTTCAAGGACATTCATTTCACTTCCTCTGAAAACAATGATCTGGTTTCTTTTTGCTATTTCTTCCAGAATATCGTCATTTTTATTGGAGGTTGTTGCTAATATGATTGGAATATCAGGCACTCCCTTTTTTAAGCGTATTAGCATTGTTTCCAATAACCCAACTTCGTTAAAAAAAGGTAAAATCATTTTTTTGGGAAGCCGTGTAGAACCCGTTCGGGCTTGTATTATTATTCCTATCATAATTTCAATTTCTTGCGCTTTTTATTTAGCAAATCGAGAAGTATTTAATTCGGCTTTTTTTGTTTCTCTTTTTAATACTTTTCTAATCATATAGTTTGTAAACTTTATCACCAGCTTATTTCACCATGTTTCTTAGCTTAACTATCATCATAGTATGTAGCTGTATAAAGTCTGCATCAAAAGCATCGTGGTTTATCCCCAACCCCCAACTTCTTTGTCTGTCCTCGCTCATTCCTAATGCAAGACATCTCTCCTGAAAGGAGAGAGTAAGCAGAATAATTTATTTATGTTGTGCTCGCTTTTTCTTCCGGTTCTTCGTTCCACCTGGATTTTATTGCGACTAAGAAGTGTTTTACAAATAACCAACCAACGCCAATAATTCCACCAAGAAAAGTCCAAATTACCAAAATCATTGGTCGGTTTGGTTTTGATTTTTCGATTGGCACTGTTACTGGTTTAACAATTGAAAACACCGGGGTATCTTCTTTTACCTGTATTTGCGCTTGTTCAAGTTGCTGGGCTAATTGAGAATAGACTTCGAATGCCAGTTTATATTCATTTTGCAATCGATCCTGTTCGGTTCGGGCAACTGCTGAAGTAACATTTTTGTTGCGATCGACAAAAACGGCAAGGTTGGATTGAGTTTTTTGAAATTCCTTTTTCTTCTCGGCATAACGCTCAGCTATAAAATTTAATTGGGCGGTGGCTTTTTTAATTTTAAACTCGGTAATATATTTCTGCAATAATGTTTGTGCTTTGTGTGCTACCTGTGCGGCTACATTTGGGTCGTGGGCAATGGCGTTAAGCACTACATAGCCCTCTTTGTCATTTGTTTCGAGCGTAACCCTGTCAGCAAGCATTTTTCTTATCAATTCCTGATTTTCTGTTAAAGCAATGGGGGAATAAAGCAAACTGTCGTTTGCTATTGCTGGAGAAACTTCAGGTTTATCGGGTTTTAGTGCATTTATTATTACAAATGGGAGGCCTACCGTGTATTTCATTATAAGTGAAAATACATTTGGTTTAGCATAATCCGTATAATATTCATAGATAGAAATAGGTTGATCAATGCCTTCGAATTTGAAAGGGGTTTCCATTAATTCAAGCTGAAAAGGCACACTTTGCACAATTTGCGGATAAATGTAGGGTGAAAGTTCGCTTGTTTCCATGTTCATATCAAGATTAAAACCAGCCATGGCAGCAAGTGAAGATAATCCGCCCAATTTTGATTTATTGCTTGAAATTTGTGGTACCATGGTTGATGAGGCAGTGTATTCTTTGGCTGAAAAAATTGCAATAGATAAACCCAATAGCATGAAAACAAGAACTATTTTAATTATCAGTTTTCGTCCGTTCCACATGGTTTTTGCCAGGACAATGAGATCGATTTCCTCATCAGCCATAGCTTTTTGATTGTTTTTTATTTCCTTGGTCATTTAATTTTTGATAATGAGTGTTGATACTTGATACTGGATACTGAATACTTTGACTACTCTGAACTCCGAACTTTGAACTTTAAACTTTGAACCCGCAACCCGTACCCTGCACTATTTTGTAATATTATAAATGGTTGCGGCTGAAAGTGCAATAGAAGACAAAACACTGGCCCATGCAATCCATTTGCCCGAATCACTTGCTTTTTTCTCAGGTTTTTGAGGTACAATAATCTGGCTGCCGGGTTGAACTACAGGGTAGTTATTTATAATAAAACTTTTTGTAACCGCAGTAGTGCCATTGGCGTAACGTACAAAAGTTTTCTTTTTGTGTGCATCAGTATTAAACCCACCAGAGCGCTCAATATAATATTTAGCATTTTCCCCTGACTTGAAAGCAATTGAAAAAGGATTTTGAACGCTCCCTGTAATTTTTACTGTTGGCAAATATTCAGGAATATATATGCGATCTCCATTATTT
>JBBQPP010000460.1:0-3922 GCA_038217255.1 Bacteroidales bacterium
TTTTCGAGATGATAAATAAATAAGCGGGGAAATCTACCTGATAATAAATTGTTCAATACATTTTATTGTCGTTCGCTGAAGTTTTTGGTATTTGCTGTATTGAATCCCAATGCTCAACTATTTTTCCATCGATATCAAATCTAAAAAAATCCATGGTTACATATTCATCATTTTCGGGCCAGATTTGATGTGTATGCAATGCCACCAAATCATTTTCAGATATCGTTCTGATAAATTTAACTGACTTGTTTGGGTATTCTTTGTGCATACGTTCAAAATATTCAATAAAACCTTCCATCCCATTTTTTACCGTGGGGTTATGTTGTATATATTCAGCTCCAACATATAATTCAACTGCTTTTGCAGGATTTCCTTCGAATGCCATTTTATAAAATTCAATGGCGCTATTTTTCATTTTTTCGTTCATAATGAAATTTTTAGCTTGTTACCAAAGAGCAGGGTTTTTCGCAGTTGGTTGATTAGTATTCTGTCAAGATACTTTTTGGGAAAACGATGTATCCGGAAACAAATTATCATGTAAATGTTAAAGCATATAAACTATATCCGAAGCATTTGTTGGATAAGAAAAAATCGTTTTTTTCAAATCAATTGCTTTCATTCCTGCATTCATTGCCAGGGTAAATATATTTATGATTTCTTCGGCATTGGGACCTAATAGATGCGCTCCAATGATCTGATCAGTTTCTTTATCAATCAATATTTTAAAACCGGAAACAGATTCATTGAGCCTTCTGGAAGCATACCAATCTGTTGTCTCTTTGAAGAGTACGGTGTAATTTAAATTTTTATCTTTTGCTTCCTGTTCCGTTAATCCAACGGCACCAAGAGCGGGAATGGTAAACACATTGGAAGGAATGTGGCCGTACTCAATTTTATCATGATTTCCTTTCAATAAATTTCCTACAAGTATAATTCCTTCTTTTGTCGCTACCGGCGTTAAAGGCAATCCTTTATCATTGGCATCTCCGCACGCATATACGTTACCGTTGGATACACTTTGCATATAGTCATTCACTGCTACGCCTTTTTTACTATAAGAAATATTCATTTTTTCCAGGTTCATATCAAAAATATCAGCAACTCTGCCCGCGGCATGTACAGCCAGGTCAGAAGAAATGGCAAGTTCTTTACTTTTTTGTTGAGCATGAATAATAAAACGATCGTTTTCTCTTGTTATACTTTTTACCTCTGCATTTAAAATGATTTGAATACCTAATTCTTCACTGGCTTTTATCAAAAGTTTCACAAGGTCGGCATCGAAGTTTTTTAATGGACTTTCACTTCGATGGATTATAGTAGCTTTTACCCCAAACCGCGTAACCATATGTGCAAATTCAAAAGCAATGAAACCACCACCTACAAATAGAATTTCTTCAGGTAATTCTTCCAGTTCTAGAAAAGCGGTACTGTCAATAAGTAAATTTTCTCCGGGGATGGAAAGCTTTGCCGGTGCGGCTCCGTTGGCAATAACAAATTTTTCAGCATACAAAATATCTTCATTTACCTGAATTGTGTTTTCAGAAATAAATTTTGCCCTCCCATGATAGGTTGCAACGCCTGCGTCTCTTAATCCAGACTCAGTTTTTGGGCTTTTAGGTTCTGTAAAACTCCTTTTAAACTGCATCAAATCTTTCCAGGAAGATGTGGCAGCCGTTGCGATACCTTTTCCTTTCAATTGTTCATTGAGTGCTAAAACGTGAGCAATGCCTACCAATACTTTTTTAGGATCACAACCTCTTAAAGCACAAGTGCCTCCAAATGGTTGTTTATCTATGATAGCGGTTTTTTTACCTGCTGCGACGCATCGCTTGGCTACACTACTTCCGGAGCCGGTACCAATAATTATTACATCAAATTTTTTCATTTCTAAATCTTTAATTTTATGAACTTTCTACAAA
Source organism: Bacteroidales bacterium (assembly GCA_038217255.1). Taxonomy (GTDB): domain Bacteria; phylum Bacteroidota; class Bacteroidia; order Bacteroidales; family Prolixibacteraceae; genus Draconibacterium. The sequence goes on from JBBQPP010000460.1 coordinate 1,920, forward strand.
AAATAACCTATAGCCTCTGAAAAAGAGAATGAGAATTATTAAAAAATATTATTGTAAAACGATTATAGATGAAGAAAGCACAATCAATTTGAATTTTTATCAAAAACCTAGATCCGTTTAATTATTAAGATTATCAATTATCTTTTTCTTCAAATCTTCATTTTGAATGTCGCAGGATATTTGAGTATCATCATTATGTATATGCTTATGAAATAATTCATCTATTATTTTGCTTTGTTTCTCATAAGTAGTGCAGGCGCTGCACATGCTTTTATGCAATTGCAACTGCATATTTTCTTTAAAAGAAAGTTTTACCAATAACTTCCTTTCTATGAGTTCTGTAGCTTTTTTGCAGGAAAGCATTAACCAGTTCATTAATTTCTTCACTACTTTATTTTTTAAACCATTGAACTTCCAGGCATTTTCGTAATTGTAATTTAGCTCTATGTATTATCTGCCAAAAATTAGTAGTAGTAATCTCCAATTCCTGACAAATTTGTTCCCCTTTTTTTTCTTCAAGATATTTTAAATTAATTGCTGTAACCCAGTTGGACGGTAATTCATTCATACAATCCTGCAGGGTTTTAACAAATTCCAGATTATCAAGAAGATGAGAATCATCAGGCCAAGAGTGTGGTCTCTGTTCTTTTATCCAACTTCCATCTGCATCAAAAAAAATATTTAAAAAATCTTTATCGGCTTCAGAGTTAAGTGTACTTTCATTTACAACCGGATTGCGATAACTCTTTCGGAAATAATTGGCAATTTTGTGATTTAAAATACCAAATAGCCATGTTTTAGGATCACTTTTTCTCTCAAATTTATCGAGAGTTTGAAAAGCGATCATAAAGGTTTCCTGTACCAGGTCTTCGGCAGTTTCTTTACTGCTCGTTTTATACAAAGCCCACGAAAACATTTTATCAGAATATGCATTCACCCATGACCTTATTGTAACTATAGATACATCATTGTTCATTATGCGCTTTATTTAAAATGAACTGAATCCAATAAACACTTAATGCGTTAGAAATTACAAGTATACTTTTTTCTGTGATAAGTTTTAAAGCCCTTGTGAAAGTAATATGTAATCGTGCAAAATACTGCTATTAGACCTGTGATTATGATTCAATATATATTCCTGTTTTTATTTTATAACGCTATATTTTGCAATCAATGTTCCGCGTGCATTTACTTTTTCGAAGCTTAATAATTGCAGATCAACATCGAGATTTTCATTAATAACAAAATTGCCTCCCGTCCCAAATATTTTTGGTTCGATGGTCAGCCATAATTCATCTATTAATTGTGCTTTAAAAAAGGAAGTGGCAAGATGGGGGCCTCCAACGATTAGCATTTGTTTGAGGCCTTCCTTTTCGTAATGGTTTACTAATTGAGCAGGAGATTGATTCGAAAATTCAAGCTGGCCAACAACTTCATAATCTTTATATTTTACCGGATTCCTTGTCATGATAATAAGATGTTGTGTTGGATTCGGCTTTATTGGCTCAGCATCAAAAGTGCTGCTTCCCATTACAGTAAGAGAGGAAGCATCCCATATTTCTTTAAAATAATGTTGATCTTCCAGGGAAGACCATTTGCTTACATGAGGATCACCCCAATGTGTAATTTTTCCATCCAGTGTGGTTACAAAAATAAGTATTTTCTTCATCATTTTTATTGAAATTGGGCAATAATTATTTTATGTACTCCTAATGACCGCATGATGATCGGGGTCAGACTACTGGAACAAATTTTATACGTCTAAAGAGGTAGAAAGCGTCAATAAAAAAGCGGATTCTTTTATTGCCTTTATGCTGTGAGGCAATCCTTTATGCAAAGCCGTCATCTGGCCTTCTTTTAACACCAATGAGTGATCATCTGTGCTAAAATTTATTTCTCCTTCAAGCACCTGTACGCTTATTATTCCATCGGCAGTATGCTTTTTCATGACAGCATCCTGGTGTAAAGCAATAAGCACAATGCGCATTCCATTTGTTTTATAA
>JBBQPP010000461.1:0-3902 GCA_038217255.1 Bacteroidales bacterium
AGATATATGGTAAACGGAGATAAAGAAGGAAACATCTGGGTTGGTACTGCGGAAAGTTTAAACTTGTGGGATAAAAAAACTGAAAAATTTATTGCGTATAAACACGACCCTGAGAACAGTAAGAGCATAAGTAATAGCGAACCAATTGTGATGTATGAGGATAGTAAATCAAATTTCTGGATTGGTACTGCCAGCGGATTAAATCTTATGGATCGCAAAACAGGTGTTTTTACAAGATTTTATCCGGTTCCGGAAAAAGCAAGTACAGTCGGATCCAACATAGTAACAAGTATTCTGGAAGATAAATCGGGTAAATTGTGGATTGGCACATGGAACAGTGGAGGTATTTACCAGTTTAGCATTGAAAGTAAAAATTTTAAAAACTATTTAAAAGGGGCAAGCTTGTTGGCTTTGTATGAGGATGCTGACGGTGTTTTATGGGCAGGTACTTTGGAAGGATTGTATAAATACAACCCTGATATTGACAACTTTATACCATTCACCACTCCGGGTACGGTTGGTAATTTGCCTGAAGTTTTTAGTATGGTTGAAGACAAAAATAGAAACCTGTGGTTAACTACACATAACCAAATTATAAGAATTAATCCGGCACGAAACGAAATCAGCGCTTTTGGACAGAATTATGGAGTAGGACAAAATGATTTTAATTATTTATCGGGTTATATAAAACGTGATGGTGAAGTTTATTTTGGCGATACCACGGGTTATTTTTCATTTTACCCTGATGAGTTAATCGAAAATCTGAAAGCACCCGAAATTATTTTCACAGCGTTACACCTGTCGGATAAAAACATAAAACCGGGAGATGGAGGTCCTGTGCAGGAAAATTTAAATACTCAAAAAGAGATTAAACTTCCATACAATCAGAATGTTTTTTCCATCGACTTTACGATTGCTGATTATGCCAATCCCGCCCAAAACCGCTTAACTTATTTTTTGGAAAACTTTGATATCGACTGGCACAATGCGAATTCGGAACGCAAGGCGTATTACTTTAATATCCCTCCCGGAAAATATGTATTTCGTGTAAAAGGGGTTAATGGTTATGGTGCATGGGCTGAGAAGAAATTGGAAATAATCATTATGCCTCCGTGGTATCTTACCTGGTTGGCCTACGGAATTTATTTATTGTTGTTTATCGCTTTAATTTTTGGATTTGACCGTATTATGCGGAGGCGAATTATTGAGATTGAACGCAGGAAAACCCAGGAAAGAGAACTCGCCCAGGCCAAAGAAATTGAAAAAGCCTACAAAGATTTAAAAGCAACTCAAGCCCAGCTTATACAATCCGAAAAAATGGCAAGTCTTGGTGAACTAACCGCAGGAATTGCTCATGAAATTCAAAACCCGTTAAACTTTGTCAATAATTTTTCGGAAGTAAACAAAGAACTGCTGGAAGAAATGAATGAAGAAATTGAAAATGGAAACCTGGAAGAAGTTAAACTGCTTGCAAAAGACGTGATTGACAATGAGCAAAAGATAAACTACCATGGGAAACGTGCCGATGCCATTGTAAAGGGAATGTTGCAACACAGCCGCAGTAGCAGTGGAGTTAAAGAACCAACTGATATTAATGCCTTAGCCGATGAATATTTACGGTTGGCGTACCATGGACTGCGTGCAAAGGACAAATCGTTTAATGCAACCATGAATACTGAATTTGACGAAAACATAGGGAAAATAAATGTTGTACCACAGGATATTGGTCGCGTGATTTTGAATTTAATAAGCAATGCTTTTTATGCAGTAAATGAAAAAAAGAAAGAGCAGATTGATGGCTACGAACCTACCGTATCGGTTGGCACAAAAATGAGTGGAAGCAATTTGATGATTTCTGTTGAGGACAACGGAAACGGAATTCCGCAAACGGCACTGGATAAGATATTTCAACCTTTCTTTACCACAAAACCAACAGGGAAAGGGACTGGTCTGGGATTAAGTATGAGCTACGAAATCATAACCAAAGCACACAACGGAGAACTGAAAGTTGAAAACAATTTGACTGGAGGCGCAACTTTCACAATTATATTACCGATATAAAAAAATAATAAAATATACATAGTATGAAAATATTAGTTGTTGACGACGAAAAAGACATCAAAACGCTGTTTGAACAACGTTTCAGAAAAGAAATAAGGAATAACGACCTTGAGTTTGCTTTTGCTTTCTCAGGTGAAGACGCCCTGGCTTGTATGGAAAAATATAAACACGAGGCAGTATTAATTCTTTCGGATATAAATATGCCCGGAATGAGTGGACTTGATTTATTAGAGCGGATAAAAAAGAAAAACCATACTCCCCCCCCTGTTGTTATGATGATCACTGCTTATGCCGATTCGGATAATTACAAACGTGCCATGGAACTTGGCGCCGATGATTTTCTTACAAAACCCGTTGATTTTACAGTGATTAAAGAAAAAATTAAAACTTTCGAAGTATGACAAAAATACTTTCTAAATCAGTTTTACAGGCATCGGCCCTTGTGGTGGAGCGCTAAGATCCATACCGTGAAATTCCAAAACACTTATTTTAAGACTTTATTGTCTTAATTAAAATAATTCAATGTTAATAATGTTTAAACATAAATATGTAATGTTTTCCATTAAATTTTGACTCCTCACAAAAATAAAAGATAAATTCATCCTATTTTATTTTGATTTAGTCTAAATAAGCCATAACTTGTTTACTTCTATTTAAATTGGCATTCAGCCAATCCTGTTTAATTCTAATCTGTATTTATAATTTATTGTAAATAGGTCGGGTTTAATTAAACAATTAAATCCCACAGTTTTTAATGATGCAGGAATGAAAAACGAAGAACATTTACTGACCAAATTAAAACAAAGTGAAGTTTAACTGTAAAATTAAGTCGCAAATTTTCGTAACGTCTTATGACGAAGCAGAATAGAAAGAAATTATTAAAATATCCAAAAAAATGAATAGAAGGGATTTTGTAAAGTCAGGTGCACTTTTAAGTACTTCAATAATTTTGCCCTTCCCGATGATGGGAGCAAACAGTAAAATTAAAATTGCAATTTTAGGAACCGGATGGTGGGGAACCGATGTTCTTTTACCAAATATGCTTGCAACCGGAAACTTTGAGGTAATTGGATTGTGCGATGTAGATTCAGTTGCTCTAAAAAAATGTTCAAACGATGTTGTTAAAGGAGGAGGAAAAGAGCCAAAACTTTTTTCCGACTATCGTGAAATGTATAAATTACCCGGATTGCAGGCCGTTGTAATTTCTACTCCTACTCACTGGCATGCACTCCAGTTTATCGACGCCTGCAATGCCGGACTGCATGTATTTCAGGAAAAACCTATTAGTTATGATATTCGTGAGGGGTAGGCGATGCTTGAAGCCCAGCGAAAAGCTAAAAACGTGGTCCAGGTGGATTTCCCAAGAGTAATGGCTGATACAAATAATAAGATAAAGGCTTTTATAGAAAGTGGTGAAGCCGGAAAAATAATTCAGGCCAAGGCAAACATCAATAATAACGAAGGAATGCTCATTGAAAAACCTATTCCTGATACCATTGACTTTGAGCGGTTTTGTGGCCCTGCTCCACTCACCAAATACTTGTGTTCCGGAAATGGTACAAAACCAATTTGGCGGGGTCAGCACGACTTTAGCAGAGGTCTGTTAATGGACTGGGGCATTCATTACATTCATAATATCCGAAAAATATTGGAACTGGATTTGCCGGAGAATATTTCTGCTATAGGTGGAATTGCCGGGAACATTAAGGTGGAAAATCCAAACCATTTGGATGTTCAGTTTGATTTTGACGGTTTGCCTGTAAACTGGTCACATAAATCGTGGGGTTTTACGGCAACCAATCCCGAACATAATATTGGAATAACCCTTTTCGGGGAGAAGG
>JBBQPP010000462.1:0-3894 GCA_038217255.1 Bacteroidales bacterium
CGTTAGTACTCCTGAATTTTCGGTCTGCATCCATGTATATATTTGGATGAATCATGGAATGGTACAAGGCTGTGTAAAACAGGATTTGTTCGGTTTCTGTTCCGCCTTCCACCTGAATTTTGCTTAACTCTTTATTCCAGGATTTTCTTGCATTTGCCCTGACTTTTTCAAAATCCCAATCCGGCATTTCGGTTTCCATATTGTTTCTGGCACCTTCAACACTTACCATTGAAATGCCCACTTTCAAAAGGATTACTTCATCTTTTTTTGTATCGAAACGAAAAAATCCTGTCAGATTTTCGCCCTTTAAAGTATCGGGTTGACTCATAATCTGACCGTTTTGAGCCAGTTCATGAGCTTTAAAAGGCCTTGAAAATTTTGCTGTAAAATACACCCTGTTATTGTTGCATCCCGAAATCTCATCGCCATTTACTGTAACAAAACCATTGTTGAGTTTTAGGTATACTCCTGAAACATTCGATTCGGGAAAGGTGTATTTATGCAATCCCACACGAATTGTTGCAGCCAGTTCAACCGTAATATCTGTTTCATCTAATTTTACCTTGTAATAGCCGGGCGAAGCAATTTCGTTACTGTGCTGAAATCCGGCTGAATAACCCTTTGAATTTTCGGTTTCAAGCGGATTTTTTTCTAAGGTTGGCATAAACAGAATATCGCCTGCAGCACCCACGCCGCCGCCAGCCATGCCGCTGAGATGGGTTTGGCTGAAACCAAAAATAGTCCCCGATTTTTGATCTTCTGCATAGCGCATATATGGTCCGGGCTGAATCATTCCATAAGGAAGTACTGGTCCCAGAAAAGTGTTTCCACTTCCAACGGTGCCGACAAACGGATTGACAAGACTTGCATAGTCGTTTTCCGTTGTTTTTGCACAAGAGCTTATTAGTGCTATTGTTAAAATAATAATTGGCAGATGCGATATTTTCATGTTTTTTGTTTTACGATTTTCCTTTGAGTTTTCATTATTTATGTGGTTCTACTGTTTTTTTAATTGAAATTTTTCACTCTCAATATTTGGTAAAAATCCAGTAATAATACCAATCAATGGCAAAAATGCACATACTTTAAAAACATATTCTATGCTTGTTGCATCCGCTAGTTTTCCAAAAATAGCCGAGCCTAAACCTCCCATACCAAAAGCAAAACCAAAAAACAATCCAGCAACTAATCCTACTTTTCCAGGTAGTAATTCTGTAGCATAAACTAAAATTGCCGAGAAAGCAGAAGCAAGAATCACCCCAATAACAACAGATAATATTGCAACCCAAAACAAGGATACATGAGGCAACAAAAGCGTAAACGGAGAAACACCTAAAATCGAAATCCAAATAATATATTTTCGTCCAAACTTATCTCCTAAAGGACCTCCTATTAAAGTGCCTGCTGCTACGGCTCCTAAAAACATAAATAAATAGACTTGAGATTGCTGTATGCTTACATGAAATTTATCGATAAGAAAAAAGGTGTAATAACTGGTTATGCTCGATAAATAGAAATATTTCGAAAATATTAATACCAATAATATAATCAATGAAACGGCAACTCTTTTCTTAGATAAGTGATGCAATTTTGTTTCTGCAGGGATTTTACCTGAACTTTTCAAGTATAAATGAGACCTATACCATAAACCAATTTTATATAAGGCAATAATTCCTATTACCGCAATGAGACAAAACCAAACAATATGCTTTTGTCCATTTGGGATAACTATTAAGGCCGCTAACAATGGGCCAATGGCACTTCCTGCATTTCCACCCAATTGAAATATAGATTGTGCCAAACCTTTTTTTCCGCCCGAAGCTAAATGTGCTACTCTTGAAGATTCAGGATGAAAAATTGACGAACCAACTCCTATTAAGCTTACAGACAATAACAAATGACTAAAACTTGAAGCCATGGAAACAAAAAACAAACCAAGCATTGTAAAACACATTCCGATTATTAATGAAAAAGGTTTTGATTTTTTATCGGTGTACATTCCAACAAAAGGCTGCAAAATAGAAGCTACAATTTGGTAGGTGAAGGTGATGATTCCAATTTGTGAAAAACTTAAATTGAAATTCTCTTTGAGTAAAGGATAAATTGAAGGAACTATTGCTTGTAATAAATCATTAATTAAATGAGAAATGCTAATAATAAAAAGAATGGAATAGGTAGTTTTTTTGATTATTTCTGGATGTGCTTTAATGTTTTCCATAAGTTGTTTTAAATTTCAATATCCTTTTAAAATAACAGTTGTGTTTTTTTTACAAATATGACAAGAAATTATTTTGTCTGAGTTATTATAATTGGACAATGAAAAGCGATTACGGGACATACAAATTATTAGCCGTGTGATGAATGTGTTTGTAGCCAACGAAATTTGGGTTGTTAATCCGTTGCAAGGAATTTGGATACCAGAGGTATCGGATGTTTATAGAAATGCTTGATGATTGTTGTTCGACCCGAGCCCGGGTCGAATCATAAGCCTCAATTGATCTCTCTATAAACATTTGAACCCGCTGGGTTCCAATCTTTGCAGAATACCAACTAAATGCCTAATTCATTACTTTTAATTCATAATTTGTACTTCGTCCGCCTCTTGTTTCTTTTTGCAAAATATTTTTCTTTATCAAATCCTGAATATCTCTTAATGCTGTGTACTGTGAACATTTATATCTGAATTCCCTTTTTTCTCCGCAAATTATGCTCAGATTATCAAAGTTTATCTCCGCATTTGGTATTTTTGCCTGGTAGCAATTGGTTTGGAGTTTGTTGCGGAACCGATAACTATCGGATTTGCAATCCGTATCCCGGCCAAAAGCTCGTAAAAGTATTGTTTTCAACAATAGCACAGATTACAAATCTGCGCTAGCGGAGTATCGCCAACTTTCCAGCCGTATTCGCTTACCAATTTTTGAATAATTGGTATATCGGTTGAAGTGGCTTCGTTAATTTTTTTTGCCATGTTATACCGTTTTATATGCTAATTTACCCACCATTTAAAGTGGTATAATGCCGATAGATATTTGAAAATCAATAAAGAACGAAGTGAATTTATTGAGTAATTTCAAATACAAATCGGTATTATTTCAAAAATTTGCGGGTTTCAACATCATGTAAAATGGTCATTTGTTGAATCGCTATCTTATTCAGTTTTACAAGACGTTCGCGTTGAGGCATATTTTCGTTTATAAAAACAGCATTCAGGTTTTCCATGTTCGACAAGCAAATCAACTCATTGATACTTGCATAATCACGGATATTCCCCTTTAATTTAGGGTTTGCCTCCCGCCATTGTTTTGCTGTAATGCCAAACATGGCTATGTTAAGCACATCGGCTTCATTGGCATAAACGATTGAAGTTTGTTTTGCTGAAAGTTCTTGAGGCAAAAGGTTTTGTTTAATGGCATCGGTGTGAATGTGATAATTGAGTTTTGCCAGTTCGCGTTTTGCACTCCAGCCCAATTGTTTTTGTTCTTCTCCTTTGAGGCGCTGGAATTCTTTTACTAAATACAATTCAAACTCTACCGACACCCAACTTGCAAATTTAAAGGCAATGTCTCTCTGTGCGTAAGTTCCACCACCTGCTCCATTTTTCGTAATTATACCAATTGCTCCAGTAAGTGCAACCCATCGCGACGGACTCATAGTAAAAGCATTACTTCCTGCGTCCTTCAAAAGGGGGTCGAATTCGACCCCTTTAAAATCCGGATTATTTAATTGCTCCCAAAGCCCCAAATACTCCAGCGTATTTTTGAGTCGTATCCAATTTTTAACAACATCTTTCGGCTCAACAGGATTTTTTTGCCTCGCAATATCGGTAATGCTTATATAATCGGAGCCATTCACTTTTAAAGTGCTAATTGATACCTCTTTTACTTTTATCTGCGT
>JBBQPP010000463.1:0-3883 GCA_038217255.1 Bacteroidales bacterium
CCCGGCACCATGGTCGTGGATTGAAATAATCGGATTTTCATCTGCCTCAGTCAACGCACGAATTGCATTGTAAACCCTTTTTTGCATTTCGGGGTTAGCACGCTGAACAGCATTTAATTCAATATTATTTTCGAATTCACCGGTGGCAACCGATGAAACTGCACCACCACCCATACCAATACGATAATTATCGCCGCCGAGCAAAATTACGCGATCTCCTTTTTGGGGTTCATTTTTCAAACTGTCCTTCTTATTTCCAAATCCAATACCACCGGCTAGCATAATTACTTTATCGTAGCCATATTTTTTAAATTTCTCGAAGTGTTCGAACGTTAATACCGATCCTGTAATTAGTGGTTGTCCGAATTTGTTCCCAAAATCACTTGCGCCATTTGAAGCTTTTATCAAAATCTCTTCGGGAGTTTGATACAACCAATCACGTTCTTCAGTTGCCTGTTCCCAAGGACGCTCAGCTTCGGTTCGTGGATAAGACGTCATATAAACAGCAGTTCCGGCAATTGGCAAACTTCCTTTTCCCCCGGCAATCCTGTCACGGATTTCGCCGCCAGTTCCAGTTGCAGCGCCGTTAAAAGGTTCGACAGTTGTTGGGAAATTGTGCGTTTCAGCTTTTAATGAAAGTACAGTTTCAATATCTTTAATTTGAAAGAAATCTGGCTTGTCCTGTGTTTTGGGTGCAAACTGTTCAACAACCGGACCTTGCACAAACGAACAATTATCTTTGTAAGCCGATATAATTTTATTTGGATTTTCCTTTGAAGTTTTCTTAATCATCTGGAAAAGTGACGATTCCATCTCTTTCCCATCAATAACAAAAGTACCATTGAATATTTTATGACGGCAATGTTCTGAATTAACCTGTGCAAAACCATAAACTTCGCCATCAGTAAGTGGCCGTCCCATTTCTTTCGAAACATTTTCAAGATATTGAATTTCGTCAGCACTCAATGCAAGTCCTTCCTTTTCATTGAATCCGGCAATATCTGTAATATTTAAAATAGGATCAGGTTGTTTATTTATTGTGAAAATTGTTTGTGTCAGATTCTGATACAAACGCTGCAACATTGGGTCGAAATGTGCTTTTCCATTTTCCACCTGAAAAAACTCTTCCATCCTCAAAATGCCTTCAATTCCCATATTTTGGGTAATTTCAACAGCATTTGTACTCCAGGGAGTAAGCATTTCTTTTCGAGGCCCAACAAACCAACCTTCAAGCGAATTATCAGAAATATAATCCGATTCGGAAAACAACCAGTTTAACTTATCAATGTTTTCCGGTGACAACGAATTTAACGTGTGAACAGCGATAATACTATTATTTTGAGTTCTGAAAAATTGAATCATTTTGAAGCGATTTATTATTGGAAAATGTTTTTAAACACAAGGCAAAGATAAAAAATAATCAGGGGGATTAAATCCGAGTTTTCAGGAATAGCGGGTTAGTTTTCAACATCAAAAAAAGTTAAATTGGCTTAAATAAAAGGTTGATCCATTATTTTCTTTTTACTTTGGATAAAAATTGAATTTCAATGAATCGTATTTTTATTCTTATCATACTCATTTCAATGGGTTCATGCAGCCAGCAGCGTAGTCTTCAAAAAAAGTACGTTGGAAAACCGCAATCGGTTTTATCCAAAGAATTCGGCTATCCAAAAACGGTTTTTGACCGCGAGAATGAAAAAATATATGTTTATGAAATTGTTAAGGAGTTAAAAAGTACCACAATTAATCAAGGTAAACTGACCATGGATCCGATGGTTTCGCCGGTGGTTGAGAAAACCGAACGATACTATTTTACAGTAAAGAATGAAAAAATAATTAAAGTAAAGAAGGAAGAAGAATACCAACGGTAAACGCAAGAATTTAAGTCGAAAAACGGTTTGAGTTTAAATAAATTTTATAGTTTTGCACCACGTTTTTTTGAAATAATATTTGCCCGGATGGTGATCCCGATAACTATCGGGAGGTTGACACGCCAGCTGACAGACAAATGGAATTAAACGTTCATTAAAATATATTTGCCCAGATGGTGAAATTGGTAGACACGCCAGCTTGAGGGGCTGGTATTCTAAAATTGCAACAAACTGATAGTGAGAAAAATACAAGGACTAAAAAAATCATTCATAAACTATTCGTAATTCAGATTGAATTTTACCCTGCTGTGATGAACCCGAAATGAACCCGATGTGTTTTCTAAAACTAAACAACAAAACATTTTTAGCAGTAGCTTCCTCCAAACGAATAAATATAATTACTTTGCTTTAAATCAATCGTACAAACTTTATTAAGGTTTGTAAACGCTGGATTAGTATTTAATCGAAACGGCTTTCTTATACTATTCATGATGGTGACTTCCTGTGAGTAATGCAGCACAGGTCAGAAACATCCCTATTTTCCTGTTGTGTCATAAAATCCGGTAAAATAATGAAACGTCAAAAAAACCGATCCACTAACTGCGAATCGGGTTGGGGCATGTAATCCATAAAGTAACTAACTGTAATGAAATGGTTTTCTCTGAAATATCCTTAATCCTACTAAAATGTGAAAGGGCATAAAAAAAGCCGCCCCCTCTGGAACGGCTATTAAAACCTAACTAAACCAAAAACTATAATGAACCTTTACTTGGTATGACGAATTTATAAGGTATTAACCGAAGGATAAAGGACAAAAAAAGGGCGGGTTACCTCTTGGACGCATTTTAAAGGGCCCGCCCATTTATATCTCGTTCTATCACAAACCCATAAATCTTAAAACCTCTGTTTCAGGATAGAATGTGAAAGAACTGCCGCTAAAGTATTTTGCAGAGAGGGGATTGGAAAGGACATTAAAAAAAGTTAAAACGGTTGGTAAGCTGTTTGAAAAAACGGGACCAGGCGAGTAACCCAATCACAGCAAGTAAAATAATCGCGGCAATAAGTTTCCATGATTGGGACTTTTTAATTTTTGCATTTGAACGGGTTTCGTTGCTTAATTCCTGTTCTGCAACCTGGTTTTCTGTTTCACTTACGTTGTCCTCAGCAGTCAGTTTAAGCTGGGAGTTTTCAACGAATTTGGTTTCCTTGTTTTTTCCTGAAGTAATTTTGCGGTTAATTATTTTCTCAGGATGCTGATTTCCCAGCGAATCCGGTTTACTGAGTTCAGTGATTGTTTCTTCAATCACTGTACTGTCGGTTTCTGTAACATTCTCGGCAATTAATGAAACAGCCTGTATGTGTGTTTTGGATAGCTCGTTTTTCGAGGTATTCAGTTCTGAAACTGTATTTATCATAGTTTCACTTTTGACTGTATGCCTTTTGGTGTGACAAGAAGCCATAAACAACACAATTGATAGTAAGGCGATTAATTTTCTCATAACCTGAATTTTTATAATGAATTTGAATTTTCAATCGGGTGTGCAAAAATAGCGTGACTGTACCTTCTTTTTCTTTTCATGACTTCCCCGCCATTGGAATTGTTGCCTTCCGCAGTATTTCCTTCAATTGCATAAAAGGAGTTGGCATCACATTTACCTTGAAATATTCCTGTATGCACACTATATCCATTAGCATTAAAATCAAAGAATGCAATATCTCCCGGGACGGGGTTTTCAGTGATTAAACCGTTATCTCTAAAATATTTTACTGCGGTCTGGCAACCAGCAAAACCCTTCATATATCCTATCCTGGGTAATTGCCTTCCGGCCATGGCGTAAACCCACGACACAAATATCCCACACCATGCTTTGCCGTTCAGTCCAAACCATGCGCCATATTTTGTTATGTTGCTGTTGGGCGGATCTTCTCTGGTCCCGATTTCCTTTTCTGCAATTTCAGTTATTTTGTTCATAATCAATTTTTTCTCCGGTTTGAATTTCGATTTTGTTTTT
>JBBQPP010000464.1:0-3862 GCA_038217255.1 Bacteroidales bacterium
TGTAAGTTCAAGAAGTTCGGGCAGCCAGTCAAGAACAGCGGTAAGTTCAGGAAATTCAGGCAACAGCAGCCGCTCATCCGGTGGAAGCAGCAGCAATACCAGAACTTCTTCAGCCAGTAAATCGGGACGGAGGTAAAAAAAAGTTTTGTTTTCAGGTTAATTGTTTTGTAGAATCACAAGGTTTTAAGTTTTCCAGCCTTCTTTGTCAAATGACAGAGAAGGTTGTTTTTTATTGAGTTCATTCATCTAAACGGCCATTGCTTTATTACTTGTAGAAGCCGAAAGTAATCGGTTGATCTTATTTTGTCCATTACCAAGTATTTTTAGCATTTTGATGTGTTGCCACACCGCACTTGCAAAAGTCTTATTGACATGGTACGGCAGGCCATATTTTTTTGCTTTGGTTTGCACAATTTCTGCAATATTTCTGTAGTGTATGTGGCTGATATTTGGAAATAAATGGTGCTCTACCTGGTAATTCAACCCTCCAATGAGCCAGGAAAAAATTATGCTTTTAGGTGCATAATTGCATGTGGTGTACAACTGATGTACAGCCCAGTTGTTTTTGAGTTCGCCATTCTTGTCGGGAACGGGATATTCTGAAGAGGGGACTACATGAGCTGTTTGGAAAATGCTGCTTAACACCAATCCACTGGTAAAATGCATCAACAAAAATCCGCAAATTACCCAGTACCAGGAAACTGGAATTGTTAACAATGGAATTATCAGGAACACACTGTAATAAGCAACTTTCGAAATAATTATATCAACAAGCAACCTTTTATATGTCCGTTTACTGCTTAGTTTCGCACCCATTTCTTTGTACTTTTTAAATCGTTTAAAATCTTTTGCAACAATCCATGAAAACGACATTAAACTATATAATAACCAAGCGTATATGTGCTGGTAACGGTGTATTTTTTTTAGTGGACGGTGAGGCGATAGTCTTAATATTCCGGGCGGGGCAATATCTTCATCGTGCCCTTCAATGTTGGTAAATCCATGATGGAGTGTGTTGTGCTGGTAACGCCAGTTGGGCGGGAATCCGCCAAGCAGGTACATTGAATTGCCAAAAAACCTGTTTACCCTTTTGTGTTTCGAAAAAGTACCGTGGTTGGCATCGTGCATAGTAACCATACCTATGCCCGACATTCCAAAGCCCATAGCAATCCAACATGCCAATAAAAGCAACACTGAAGTTATCATTCCTGAGATCATCAGGATAAAAGGGGCAAGGTACAACATGGCCATAAAAATTGTTTTCAGATAGATTTTCTGATTACCATATGGTTGTATGTTGTTTTTGCTAAAATATTCGTTTACCGAATTTCTTAATTCGGTTGTAAAATCGAGTTTGTGTTTGGAGTATCTTATGTTTTTCATTTTCTGATTTTATCAAATAATTTAATTTTTATGCTGTATTTGTTTAAGGCCGTAAACGGTTCTGAAATGATAACCATAAACCGTATAAGTAATCGCCTCAACTATTAATTTTGGCTTGTTGAAAAGTGTCCATATGACAAATTTCCAGTATTCGGATCTTCCTTTGTCGAGGAAACCAATAACATAAACCGATTTAATAAATGCCTTTATTAGAGAGAATCGTATTTTGGATTGTCCTTTAGCTAAGCGGTTATAATTCAGCAACAACTGTCTAACCCTTTTGTAATAAGGTTTTACCGAGTAAATATTGTTAATTATCTTTTTATATCCTTCCTGAAGCTCATTGTAATCCATTTTAGGTATAAAGTTCATCGATGAATCGGTGTTATTCCCTGTGGATTCGGTTGTTAAACGGTTTTCTGCTTCCATTTGATGGTAGAGTTTTGTGTTTTTAGGTGCATTTAATAATCCAACCATGGCCGAAACAATTCCACTCTGCTGAATAAAATCGATTTGGCGCTGAAAAACCGTTGGGGTATCGCTGTCGAAACCAACAATAAAACCGCCTGAAACCTGTATTCCGGCTTGTTGTATCTGTTTAACGCTTTGAATAAGGTCCCTGTTTTTGTTCTGAACCTTGTTGCATGCCTGAAGAGATAATTCGTCGGGTGTTTCAATGCCAATAAAAGCAGCATTAAAACCTGCATCAATCAATTGTGACATAAGCTCTTTGTCGTCAGCTAGATTTATCGAACTCTGAATACTAAATTTAAAAGGATATTTATGGCTTTGCATCCATTTTTTCATTTCCGGAAGCAGGTTATTTTTTATTTCTTTTATATTTCCGATAAAATTATCATCTACAATTGAAACCGCTCCGCGCCATTTAATAGTATCGTACAAAACATTAAGTTCATTAATAACTTGTGCCGTACTTTTCATCCTCATTTTATGCCCAAGCAGTGAAGTAATTTCACAAAAATTGCAGTTAAAAGGGCATCCACGCGTAACCTGGATGTTCATAAATGCATAATCTTTAACCGACAACAAATGGAAATCGGGAACAGGCGTTTGAGTGAGATCAGCATATTTATCCGTTTCATAAATCCTTTGTGGTTGTCCCTTTTTTAAATCAGCCAGAAAAGGGGGCATGGTTATCTCTGCTTCATTTAAAATGAAATGATCTATATCAGGATAATTAGCATGTTCCTGCGTAAAAAGCGGACCACCTGCAACTATTTTCTTGTTCCATTTTTTACTTTCAGCAATTACCTTGTTTACCGATTCTTTTTGAATATACATAGCGCTGATAAAAACATAATCGGCCCACTGAACATCACTTGTCTGCAGTGGCGAAATGTTGATATCCACCAGTTTTTTCTGCCATGTATCCGGCAACATAGCCGACACTGTAATTAAACCGAGCGGCGGTACCGCAGCTTTTTTCGAAATAAATTTCAGGACATGGGTAAAACTCCAGAAAGAGTCGGGGCACTTCGGATATACTAAGAGAACATTCATTTTTAACTTTTCTTGAATTGATATGTACAAACAAATAGGATTACAATTCCCTTTTAAAGGAATATAATTTATAAGCAAATAAGATCTATGTAAATTTCTTAATATGAGATTGAAAATGTGTTACACAATTCTGAAAAATATTTACATCATTCACACATCTTCGAGTGTTTCACGCCGATTATTCTTAAGCATTTTAAAATGGCCTGGCGTGAGGCCGGTATATTTTTAAAATTGATTTGAAAGATGGGCAACACTGCCGTTCAATTTGCTTTTGACTTTTTGAATTAATTGTACAACACCAAATTTATGAATGAATTGATTTTTGGGCTTTTCTAAAAAGAAGCTCTTTTACGTAAAAATAACTCAAAAGTTAAACAACCCTATAACTATAGTAATTCTTGTTTTCGAACAATTCCCCTAAGCAGCCTTCCTAAAATATCTGCACCGGTAATTACGTGTTTCACATCACTCCAAAGTAGAATCACATCATTATCAATCACATCGTCCTCATTATGCTCGGGTGTGAAATTTAACAGGTGAATTATTTCCCCAAGGTTTATATTGCTATCATTAATTATTATTGGTTTATGCATAAATTCAGCCGGATTGGGTTGTTTGTCGTCAAACATAGCTGCTCTTAAAAAACCATCGGCATCCATAACGTATGAAGGATTCAGATTTTCATCGATAAAAATTACCCATTTTTCTTTTGATTAATTTATTTCACACAAAAACAAATCGTGGTGTTGTTTTGTAAACTTAGGGAAAACAGGCATGCCATTTTCATGTAGTATTGGAACAATACTTTTTGGATTTAAAAGTTCGCCCTCTTTACTTATAAGAATGTCATCCAGCGAAAGAAAGTTAATAGCTCCCAATCCTTCCGTAAGGTCAATTTCACTTTCGGTGTCATCAACATGTTTTTTAAGAAGAAGTTTAATCGTTTTTTCTTTAAAAA
>JBBQPP010000465.1:0-3857 GCA_038217255.1 Bacteroidales bacterium
TTTACGTGAGAAAGGTTCGATGCTTGGAAAAATTGAATTTGAAGACGAAGTCATCGATTTTTACGACCCAAACAAAGAAAATCTTGTTGCCATTGCCAGTTGCGATGAAATGGAAGTTTACGGAAATGGCGAAAAACGGGTAGTCCTGATTGATTGTGGTGTTAAAAATAACATTATCCGCTGTTTGCTTGATAGGGGAACAACAGTAATACGTGTACCGTGGGATTACGATTTTTCGGACGAAGTTTATGACGGATTATTTGTTTCCAATGGCCCCGGTGACCCTGCCATGTGCGATGCCTCGGTTAAAAACATAAAAATGGTAATCGATGCCGAAAAGCCAATTATGGGGATTTGCCTTGGGAACCAATTGCTTGCACGTGCTGCCGGTGCTGATACCTATAAACTGAAATATGGCCACCGCAGCCACAACCAACCCGTTCTTTTAACAGGCACAAACAAATGTTATATCACTTCGCAAAACCATGGTTTTGCGGTTGCCACCGAAACGCTACCCAACGATTGGGAACCGATGTTTACCAACGTAAATGACAATACGAACGAAGGAATCAGGCACAAAAGCAAACCCTTCTTTTCAACTCAGTTTCATCCCGAAGCATCAAGCGGGCCAACTGATACAGAGTTTTTATTTGACGAGTTTATTGATGGCATAAAGTAAAGAAATGATTAAAACAGACATAAAAAAGGCGATAATCCTCGGTTCGGGGGCGTTGAAAATCGGGGAAGCGGGCGAGTTTGACTATTCGGGTTCGCAGGCGTTGAAAGCATTGAAAGAGGAGGGGGTTGAAACCGTCCTCATCAACCCGAATATTGCGACAATTCAAACTTCAGTTGACATTGCCGACAAAATATATTTCCTTCCGATTACTCCGTATTTTGTTGAAGAGGTAATTAAAAAGGAAAAACCACAGGGAATTTTACTTGCTTTTGGCGGACAAACTGCACTGAATTGCGGAGTTGCATTGTTCGAAACAGGCGTACTTGAAAAATACAATTTGAAGGTTGTGGGAACTCCGGTTCAGTCGATTATTGAAACCGAAGACCGCGATTTCTTCTCGAAAATGCTCGCCGAAATTGGTGTAAAAACCCCAAAAAGCATTGCCGCAAAAACTATGGACGAGGCTTATAAAGCTGCTGAAATAGTAGGTTTTCCTATAATTATTCGGGCTGCATATACACTTGGTGGGCTCGGTTCGGGTTTTTGCGAAAACCAGGAAGAATTGAAATTACTTGCAAGGAAAGCATTTTCGTATTCGCCCCAAATTCTTGTTGAAGAATCGATAAAAGGCTGGAAAGAGGTTGAATACGAAGTGGTTCGCGATAAATACGACAACTGCATCACGGTTTGTAATATGGAAAACTTCGACCCGTTGGGAATTCATACTGGCGAGAGCATCGTTGTGGCGCCGTCGCAAACGCTTTCCAATTCGGAATACCATAAATTAAGGGCAATTTCTATAAAAATTATCCGCCGCGTGGGCGTGGTTGGAGAATGTAACGTTCAATTTGCGCTTGATCCCTATTCCGAAGATTACCGTGTAATTGAAGTTAATGCACGTTTGTCACGTTCATCAGCGCTCGCATCAAAAGCAACTGGTTACCCACTGGCATTTGTTGCCGCAAAACTGGGACTGGGCTACGGTTTGCACGAATTGAAAAACTCAGTTACCAAAGTTACTACCGCCGCATTTGAACCCGCGCTCGACTACTGTGTGGTAAAAATTCCTCGATGGGATTTAACAAAATTCATTGGCGTTTCGAAAAACCTTGGCAGCTCAATGAAAAGTGTGGGCGAAATTATGGCAATCGGGCGCAGTTTTGAAGAAGCCATTCAAAAAGGGATTAGAATGGTTGGAATTGGAATGCACGGTTTTGTTGCCAACAAAGAAGAAATTAGTATCGAGGCAATTGACGAAGAGTTAACTAATCCAACCGACCGTAGAATTTTTGCCATCGCCGAAGCATTCAACAGAAATTATACGATTGACGAGATTCACGACAAAACAAAAATCGACCGTTGGTTTTTGCAAAAATTGAAAAACATACACAACATTAAAGATGAACTCGAAAAGATTGATACCCTTGAAACATTGCCCGTCAACTTACTAAAAATATCAAAACAAGCCGGATTTTCGGATTTCCAGTTGGCGAGACTTGTACTGAAAAGCAAAAACAAAGATATTCATGCTGATCTGTTGAGAGTCCGCAACCATAGAAAAGCAATCGGTATTATCCCATTTGTAAAACAAATTGACACACTTGCAGGAGAATATCCGGCGCAAACCAACTATTTATATGTTACTTACAATGGAAGCGAACACGATATTGAATTTAAAAATGATGATAAATCGGTAATTGTTTTAGGCTCGGGAGCATACCGGATTGGAAGCTCTGTGGAATTCGACTGGTGCAGCGTGAATGCGGTAAACACCATTAAAAAAGAGAATTACCGCTCGATAATGATTAATTACAACCCGGAAACTGTGAGTACCGATTACGATACCTGCGACAGGTTATATTTCGATGAACTCACTTTTGAGCGGGTAATGGATATTATCGACCTTGAAAACCCGCATGGCGTAGTAGTTTCTATGGGCGGGCAAATCCCGAATAACCTGGCTATGAAACTGCACGGGCAAAATGCTCCGATATTGGGAACTTCACCATTGAAAATTGACAATGCCGAAGATAGAGAAAAATTCTCATCACTCTTAGACCGTTTGAAAGTAGATCAGCCTCGTTGGGCAAAGCTTTCAACTATCGAAGAAATCCACAAATTTGTTGACGTGGTAGGTTACCCGCTGCTGATTCGTCCTTCGTATGTTTTGTCGGGTGCGGCCATGAATGTAGTTTCCAACCCCGACCAGTTGGAACATTTTCTTGAATTGGCTGCCAACGTTTCGAAAGAGCATCCGGTTGTCGTGAGCGAATTTATAGAAGAAGCCAAGGAAATTGAAATCGATGCAGTGGCCAACAAAGGCGAAATGATTGCTTACGCCATTTCGGAACATGTTGAATTTGCCGGAGTGCATTCGGGCGATGCTACAATTGTTTTCCCTCCTCAAAAATTATATATCGAAACCATTCGCCGGGTGAAAAAAATTGCCCGCGAAATTGCTAAAGGACTTGAGATAACAGGCCCTTTCAACATGCAGTTTTTGGCAAAAGACAACGATATAAAAGTGATTGAATGTAATCTGCGTGCTTCGCGTAGTTTCCCTTTTGTTTCGAAAGTGATGAAGTTAAACCTGATTGAAATCGCAACAAAAGTTATGCTCGGAATCGATGTACCGAAGCCAGATAAATCGTTGTTCGAACTGGATTACGTGGGCGTAAAAGCGCCACAGTTTTCCTTTGCCCGTTTGCTGAATGCCGATCCCGTTTTAGGCGTTGACATGGCTTCAACCGGAGAAGTGGGCTGCATTGGCGAAAATTATTACGAAGCCATTTTAAAAGCCATGCTTTCCGTAGGTTATCGCATTCCTGTAAAAAATGTACTGATTTCATCCGGACCTTCACGCGGAAAAGTTGAACTTCTAAAAAGTGCTAAAATGCTCCGCGACCGTGGAATCAATATTTTTGCAACCGAAGGAACAAGCCGCTATTTCAGCGAAAATGGGGTTGAAAATACGCACTTGTACTGGCCCGATGAGGCAGATAAATCACCAAATACAATCGACTTTATTAAGGAAAAGAAAATTGATTTGGTAATTAATATCCCAAAAAACTATACAAATCGGGAACTTCAAAACGGTTATCAAATTCGCAGGAGTTCAATCGATTACAATATTCCGCTTATTACAAATTCAAGGGTTGCAAGCGCATTTATTTATGCT
>JBBQPP010000466.1:0-3852 GCA_038217255.1 Bacteroidales bacterium
AAATTTGTTGGTTCTGGCGAGCCGGCCTTTACGATTGCATATTCCCAAAGTCCGTTTAGATTTTGCCAATCGGTGCGTTCCAACATTGGCCGCGGATATTCTGGTAAAACATTATTCACGTCGATTTTTTCCGCCCAGGCAGTTTTGATTTTATCACCTGCAGGTTGCCATTGAGCAAAGGCGCTTGTGAGAAATAATGCCATTATAAAATTTAAAATAGTTCTTTTCATTGTTTTTAAGTTAAGCCCCCTCTAACTCCTCCGAGTGGGAGAATAAGAAGTTACATGTTTATTATTAAAGTATCCATATTTATAGTATCCAGCATCTATTCATTTCAATTCCCGCTTTTCAACTCCTTCCTTTGTGATTTTGACAGGCAGAATTTTGCCGTCTTCATCAAAATACATTCTGTCGATACAGGTTTCGCGGTGGGCGGCGTCGGTTTCGGTGAGCGGACGGCGGTGGTAAACGATATAATAAGCGTCGGTATTTGGAATGTGGATTACCGAATGATGACCAGCACCTGTTGCAACTTCAGGGTCTTGCTGTAAAATCTTACCAATTCGGTTAAACGGTCCCAACGGCGAATCGGCAATGGCGTAAGCCACTGAATAATTGGGTCCGCCCCAACCACCTTCGCTCCACATAAAATAATATTTTTCGTTGCGTTTAAACATAAACGGGCCTTCTACATAATTTTCGGGCGTAATTTCCTTAAATGTCTCGCCATTGTCAAAGGTTTGGAAACTCAACAAATCAGGGTTCATTTTACCCACGTTACAATGCCGCCAACCTCCGTAATACAAGTAATACTGACCATCGTCGTCATGATAAATAAACTGGTCGATGGGTTGAGCGCCATTGTGGAATTTACCGATAAGCGGTTTGCCCAGTGCATCTTTAAACGGACCGGAAGGTTTTTTGGAAACGGCAACGCCAATTCCGCCATATTCGTTGTCGTTTTGAATATCATTCGCACCAAAAAACAAATAATACTGGTTATTTGCTTTTATAATCGACGGTGCCCACAATGAAAATGCTGCCCATTTCACGTCTTTTATATCCAAAACGTGCGGGTGTTTTTTCCAGGTCACCAGATCTTTCGATGAAAAAGCATCCAAGTATGTTTGTTCCAGATACTGTTTGTTGATTGTTTTTTTCTGAGCTTCCAACTGTTGCGGACTTATTTTTGAAGGTTTGTCGGGTTTACCATAAACGCCAGACAGAGTAGGGTAGATCCAATATTCATCGCCAAAAATTATTCCTTCGGGGTCGGCGTACCAACCTTTAAGAACAGGATTGCCTGCTCCTTCCTGTGCTGTAACTATTTTACCACAAAGAAGGATAGCAAATATCATCATGTAAAAATTAACTTTTTGCATTTCTTTTAATTGAAGTTTATGTATTTAACTTTTAATTCCGAAAAAGAGGCAGTTGAACCTACCTCTCCATTCAAAATAAAACCTGCACGTGGCGAGAATCCCCATTGCGCGAGGTACGATCCATCAATTTGAAAATCATCTGCAGCTTTTACAGGAATCCAATCCTCTCCGTTTTCAGACCAAAAGAAATGGAAATACCGACCTTTTAAAGCTTCGAACTTTAAATAAACCGATGCGCCATCCGATATCTTTTCCTGCGCCAAAATCTCTTTTTCGCCATTGATTACTTTAGATAAAACCAATTCTGAATTTTTAATTGTCAACGAGAGTGAAGTATTTTGATTGCTGTAAATACCGATTCCACCTTGGTTTGCTGTAATTACTTCAGCCGATAGAACGTAATCTCCATCTTTTGGACGCAATCCCAAAAAACTGACTCCATCATGATTTGAGGTGATACTTAATATGCCGTCATTAATTTCAGTTTTAGGTTTTGGAATCAACACGTCCCACTCAAAAAAAGCGAGATTTGCTTGTGTCGAAAAATCATCAAACCAAACAGAATCACTTTTTTGTTTTGTGTTTGCGAAAGGCATTTTTGCACTGTCGGAAGGCATTCCATTTTCAAAATACGGCCAGCCGGTTTCTTTGTCCCAAAATATTTCATCGAGCATTCCCTGGCGACCCACATATTCAAAATCTGTTGCGTTGTAGGAATGGTACATGTAAAAATCGCGGTTGTCGGGAGTGGAAACCACTGTGCCATGTCCGGTACATTTCCATGTTTCGCTGCCATGTAAAATGGGATTGGGAAATTGCTCCCAGTCTGAGCGAAGGTTTTTGGTGCGTGCAACTTTTACCCGGTAATCGCAACGATTGTCACAACAGCCGCCAATAGAATAAAACATATAATAATACCCGTTTCGTTTTACGATACACTCTCCTTCGTCGCCGGCGCCCTGCCAACCTTTTGAAAAATCGGTCAAAGTAAAATGTTCACCAACTAAACTTAATCCGTTGGCACTTAATTCAGAAGCGAGAATTTCAATGTCGCGTCCTTCTGTTAATCCATAAGCTTTCCAGGTTATATACAATTTGTCGTCATCGTCCTGAAAAACAAAAGCATCAATTGCTTCTTCTCCCCATTCTATAAAAATTCCGTGGTCGGTAAAACCATTGCGAATGTCGGTGGTGGTGGCAACACCGATGCAGGCAATCCGGTTATCCTTGCGTTTTGTTGTGTAATACACGTAAAAAGTACCGTTTTTGAAGAACAGTTCCGGCGCCCAGAAATCGTCTGAAGTCCAGTCAGGAGGTTCAGAAAAAACTGAGCTGATGCGTGTCCAGTTTATCAAATCAGTAGAATGATAAATGGGGTAGTTGGGTGCAAAATCGCAACTTGTACCCACCGCGTAATAATCATTTTCAACCCGAATAACAGACGGATCCGGAATGTCGCCTGCAATCACAGGATTTTTATAAAAGTTTTCCGGCTCCCTTTTAGTGGATTGTGTGCAGGATGAAACGAAAACAATAAAGAAAGCGAAGCAGAAAAATAACTTCATAATAAAAAATTGAGAAGGATGTAGCTTTTATTGGTTTAGCTTTTTTGTAAAAAAAATCAATCTGTGAATCAGTGGTAATTCCTACAAATTATTACCAGAGATTCACAGAAAATTCATAGCTATTTCACCACACTAAATTTATAAACCGAACTGGTTTGATATTTTTCGCCGGGATTTAATATTACACTCGGAAATTGCGGTTGATTCGGCGAATCGGGAAAATGCTGCGTTTCCAACGCAAAAGATTCGCGATAGTTGAAAGTCTTCCCATGTTTACCCGTATCAGCGCCATCCATGAAATTGCCGCCATAAAATTGTATGGCAGGTTCTTGTGTAAAAACTTCCATTTTTCGTCCACTTTCTGGCTCCACAACTGTTGCTGCCAAAGTCATTTCTCCGGGGGTGGGTTTATTCAGTACAAAATTATGGTCGTAACCCAAACCGTTTTTCAACTGTTCATTTTCGGCTTGCATTGACAAATCCTGTCCAATTGCTTTTGGCGTTCTGAAATCAAAAGGTGTACCTTCAACAGGAACGTTTTCACCCAGCGGTATCAAAGTTGAATCCACTGCAGTTAGTGAATCAGCATTCAATGTTAAAATGTGGTTGTTGATTGTCCCGTATTTGTCACCGGCCAAATTGAAAAAAGCATGATTGGTAAGGTTTACAGGCGTACTTTTGTCAGTTGTGGCGAGGTAATCAATTTTAACTTCATTTGCAGGACTTAGCGTGTAAGTTACCTGCACGTCCAAATTCCCCGGGTAACCCATTTCGCCGTCTTTCGACAAATAAGTTAAAACAATGGAAGTGTCATTTGCTGATTTTACATCCCATACCTGGTTGTGAAAACCTTCGGGACCGCCGTGCAATGAGTTGGGGACGTTATTAATGGGAAGTGTGTATTC
>JBBQPP010000467.1:0-3833 GCA_038217255.1 Bacteroidales bacterium
ATTTCATTGTTTGCCGATGCCTGGGCAAAAGGTATCCGCACTTTTGATCCCGAAAGGGCGTTGAAAGCATACTATCATGAGGCAACCAACAAGGGGCCCTGGGGGCCGGCAAACGGTCGCGATGGATGGAAAGAGTATTTCACGCTGGGTTACGTTCCTTATCCGCAATATCGAGAAGCCACTGCTAAAACTTTGGAGTATGCTTATGATGATTTTTGCGGCTACCAATTGGCTAAAATGACTGACAATCCATTTTTTGAAGATGTCTTTTCCCGTCAGGTTTACAACTATAAAAACATGTTCGACCCAACTGTTGGGTTTATGCGCGGGCGCGATGAAAATGGTGTTTGGAAAGCTGATTTCAATCCCAACGAATGGGGCGGTCCATACACCGAAGGTAACGCCTGGCACTATCTCTGGTCAGTTTTTCACGATCCGCAGGGTTTGATTGATTTACTTGGTGGAAACGAGAAATTCGTGTCAAAAATGGATTCGGTTTTTTCGGTGCCAAACAAGGTTTTGGTTGGAACTTATGGCCGGAAAATCCACGAAATGACAGAAATGGAAATGGCCAACATGGGGCAATATGCCCATGGAAACCAACCTATCCAGCACATGATCTATTTATACAATTACGCAGGTGCATCATGGAAAACCCAACATTGGGTGCGTACTGTAATGGATAAACTTTACAACGCCACCGAAAATGGCTATCCAGGCGATGAAGACCAGGGGCAGACTTCGTCGTGGTATGTTTTGAGTGCGTTAGGATTTTACAGCGTTTGTCCGGGTACCGACGAATATGTAATTGGAAGCCCTGTATTTAAGAAAGCAACAATTAATCTCGAAAATGGGAAACAATTTGTTATCGAGGCTGAAAACAATAACAAGGAAAATGTTTATATCCAATCAGCATCGCTGAATGAAACGCCTTATTCACAAAACTTTATCCGTTATGGCGATATAGTAAACGGCGGTATAATAAAATTTGTTATGGGTAATCAACCCAATAAAAATAAGGGGATAGAACCTGCCGATTATCCATATTCATATTCAAACGAAAAATAAATTGGATTAAAAAAATCGTAACATGAGAAGAGTTGCAATTGTCATCGGATTTGCAATAGTTGCAATAATGTCGTCATGTAAAACTAATGAAATTGAGGATGACCAGGAAACTCCTGATTTGATACGCAATGAACATGTTTTGGCTAAAACAATATTGCACACGGAATGGACTTCCGTTCCGTCACTCATGTCAATGTCATATTCTGATTTGCGCAACTCGCTAATTTATGAACTGGATGAAAAATGCAACAATTCCCTATCGTCGCTACAAAAATTAAATGATATCGATTTATGTTGGGGGGCTTTAATGTATAAATTTCTGTTAGAAGCAGGGCTTCATTCGCCTCAGCAGTTGTTGATAATGTCTTTGGATGATTATCGGAACACCTTAATCGATCTAAATGCAAAAAATACAAGTTTATCTTTAGCAGAACTGCAAGGTAAGAGCAACGATAGAAATTTGAATATTGCCTATAACTGGTGGTTTTACAAAAATGGCCAAACAAAACAAATAATCGATAAGCTAAATAATGTCGCTGGCTCTGATCCATCTTTTGATTTAAAAGACAGCGAAAATAAAGGGATGGATGTTTTAAGGATTGTGAAAGCAGATGAAGCTTATGTTTATTTAGGGGTGTATCATGCAATGGCAAACGAAAACCAGTTTAAACTTTACCTCGCGGGTAGCAACGACTTGAAAAGTTGGGTCAAAATAACCGAGTTGGGCGATCGCGCACACCAGGGCGATATCAAAAAATGGGGCGATGGTTATTTAGTGGCCAACGAACAGGATCCAGTTCAAGGCTCAAATAATATTCAAATCAGGTATTACTCGTCCTATGCAAATTTAATAGCAAATAAACCGGCAAATATGAAATCCATCCCTCAAACCTTTTCAACGTTAGCCGAAGGAACCCCGGACATACGAAAAGTTGAAGGCAGTAGCCCTTCAAATTCTCATATCGTAATAGGATATCATTATTATGACAATGGGGTGCGGGATCAATTGGCGATTGGTATTTTGCAAAATTTCTCAAACTGGAGGACATGGAAAGATGTAATTTCAAATCACAATATCCAGGAAATGGGCTTCACAGGCAATATAGGTGGAAGAAGTGGATTTAGCCAGTCGGGAAATTACGTTCTTCAGGAAGCGCAAATAATTCCTGGCGATTGGGGGAGTTGGCGATTTTTATTTGGCGATGGGGCTTTTTATTGCAAATTACGGCCTGTAACACCTTTCGGTTCAACTTCTTTTGCTAACCCGGGAGTTGCTTTGGTCGGTACAAATACTTTTGCCATAACGGGTTTCATGCATTCCGCAGGAAATAAAGATGGAGAAAGAGGGGAGTTAATATACAACATTGATTTAAGTGCAGAATAGCAGCCTGTTGCACTATCACATTCATTTTACAATTTTTATTTCCGTCAGAAAATCTAAACTCGTATTCTCTTTTAAAATCATATCGCATGAAAAACTACTTATTTATATCAATTTTTATCGCATTAACCTTCCTCTTTTCCTGTAAAACCCAGGTTCAGGAATATGAAAAAAAGGTGGTTTTTGAACCCGGTACCACACTTGAGCAAAAAGTAAAAGAAGCTGCACATGTGGTACCAACCCCTCAGCAACTCGACTGGCAAAAGTTGGAAATGACGGCCTTTATCCACTTCACGGTCAACACTTTTACCAACATGGAGTGGGGACATGGCGATGAATCTCCCGAAATCTTCAACCCTACTCAACTCGATGCCCGTCAGTGGGTGAAAACATTAAAAGATGGTGGGATGAAGTTGGTTATTTTGACCTGCAAACACCACGATGGTTTTTGTTTGTGGCCGACAAAAACCACAACACATTCAGTTGCATCATCTCCATGGAAAGATGGCAAAGGCGATGTGGTCAGGGAATTGCGGGAAGCCTGCGATGAATTTGGGATGAAATTTGGCGTTTATCTTTCGCCCTGGGATAGAAATGCGCAGTGTTATGGCGATTCACCAAAATACAACGAGTTCTTTACGAATCAATTAACCGAACTTTTAACATGGTATGGGAAAGTAGATGAGGTGTGGTTTGACGGTGCCAATGGCGAAGGTCCAAACGGGAAAAAACAGGAGTATGATTGGAATATGTATTATGATACCATTCATAAACTTCAACCTGATGCTGTAGTCGCAATTGTTGGTGAAGATGTGCGCTGGGTTGGAACAGAATCGGGTTACGGGCGCGAAACCGAATGGAGTGTCACCGCGCTGGCTCCGGGTGGCCGTCCTGAAAATACCGACATAAATGCTGAATTGAGAATTAATGCCATGACAAATGATTTGGGCAGCCGTGAAGTTATCGACAAGGTTTCGCAATTGTTTTGGTATCCCGCCGAAGTTGATGTTTCAATCCGCCCCGGTTGGTTTTACCATGAAAGTGAGGATACGCAGGTAAAATCTTTGGCCAAAATGGTGGATATTTATTTTAGTTCGGTAGGCCGAAACGCTGTTTTGTTGTTAAATGTTCCGCCCGATACAAGAGGTTTGAT
Source organism: Bacteroidales bacterium (assembly GCA_038217255.1). Lineage (GTDB taxonomy): Bacteria > Bacteroidota > Bacteroidia > Bacteroidales > Prolixibacteraceae > Draconibacterium. Next base: position 3,603 of record JBBQPP010000467.1, read on the forward strand.
CAATGGAAACGACGTGGCACGGTTAAAAGAATTCCGTGAATATTTAGATGAAATGCTGGATGAAGATGTATTGCTGAACGCCACTTCTTCCAATAATAAGGCTGCAAAAGCAGCTGACGGAAAAGACGAAAGTTACTGGGGAATTACTGAACTTCCTGCGGTTGCAGAGTTCCAGCTTTCTGAAAAGAAACGTTTCAATGTGCTTTCAATTCAGGAATTTATTGCAAAAGG
>JBBQPP010000468.1:0-3823 GCA_038217255.1 Bacteroidales bacterium
CGGAGATTTACATTTCCAGGGGACAAAAAAATAATTTAATAAAACCCGTTTCGAAACAAAGGAGCGGGTCTTTTATTCTTCATAATAATCTGAATTATAGTTTTGATGGAGTTGAATATTATTTTCATTCTACTGACTGTATGAATAGTTTTGTACAGTCACCTGAAAAATATTTGAGGCCTAATTCCCATTCTCAAAATCATCAACATCAAAACCAAATGTTATTTGTATTGGGAGGAGTTGGCATGGGTATCATGATGTTATTTATGTTTCTTTAGGGAAGGATTTTAGAAAATTAATTTAGAATATAGGACACACCACATTTCAAATTGAAAACGAAAGGATTGAAAAAATCCAAAGCCACTTCCTTTGGCGTGGATCTTTACTCGCTTAAGTAAATTTTGCAGTACTGGAAGATAAGTGAATGATGTTAACTTTTACAAAAATTGTGTAACGTTTTAAAAATGCAAACGGACTAATTTTACATTGAATTAGAAAATAACATGTAAAATATAGATTTTTACCTAATATCATTGGAAATATGAAGTAAAATCACGGAGACTATCACCTTATATTCAATTTCTTATTTTCATTTGTTGTTTAGTAGCTATTTTGTTGGTAATATTCCCCAACAAATGGGGAAATTTTTCCACACTTAGCCACCTTAAATACCCCCCCCCATTAACTTGCTGAATATAAGACACTTAGTTATTTGTTGATATTTGATGAATCATGGCATGGTCTTTTCTTTACTTTCAACAAACAAAAAAAATGCACCGAAAACAATTTCTAAAAAATTCGGCCAAAGGAGTTGTATTGACCACATTGCTTCCATCGTTGGTATTTTGCTCGACCAATGGCCGGCAAAAAACAATTCCTGGAAATTATCAGGTCAGCAATAATTTTGAACCGGACACTGATATTGAGTTAATAGCTGTACCATCAGAATTACAATTACTTCCTGGCAATCAAACGAAAGTCTATTCCTATCAGTCCAAATTGCTGAAAGGGGAAAAGACTTCGGTTGAAAAACTGCCGGGTTCCTATCTCGGTCCCGTCATCCGCGTAAAAAAGGGGCAAAAAATTCGCATTCGATTTAAAAATCAACTTCCGGGCGAAAGCGTTATTCATTGGCACGGGTTGCACATTCCGCCTGAAATGGACGGGCACCCCATGTATGCCATAAAAAATGGCGAACAATATATTTACGAATTTAAAGTGAACAACCGCCCCGGCACCTATTGGTTCCACCCGCACCCCGATAAAATTACAGGACCACAGGTTTACCAAGGGTTGGCGGGTTTATTTATTGTTGAAGGTGAAAACGAGGATTTACCCTCCGGCGAATACGATATGCCCTTGATTATCCAGGACAGGACATTTGACAACAATAACCAACTGGTTTATTTGCAAAACAACCGAATGGGGCAAATGCAGGGTTTTTTGGGCAACCAAATCATGATGAACGGTTCCCCGGAACGAACAATGGAAGTTTCAAAATCGACCTACCGATTTCGGGTTTTGAACGGTTCCAACTCACGAATATATAAATTGGCATGGAGTGATGGCAGCGATGTGATGGTAATCGGCACGGATGGCGGACTTTTAGAAAAACCAATGAAAAAACCTTACCTGATGCTCGCTCCGGGACAGCGAGCCGAAATCTGGAAAGACTTTTCATATGTGGACAATACAGATGAAATTCAGTTGCAAAGCCTCGCGTTTAACGATGGCACTTCCATGGGAATGGGCGGCGGAATGATGGGCCGTGGCATGATGCAGTCGGGCGGTGTGGAAAACGGCATCGCATTCAATGTTGCCCGCTTTAAAATCACCAAAAGCGGAGTCAACAGCAACACATTGCCAGCTTCCTTTTCAACAATAAAAAAAATTGATCCGGCAGGAGCGGTAAATTCTAATTCGCCGCGGCAGTTCTATTTCTATAATCACCGCATGCAGTGGATCATCAATGGTGAAACATTTGAAATGACCGAAGTGGCGGATTGGGAAAAAGTAAAACTGAACACCACTGAAATCTGGGAATTTATTAACGGCGACAATGGCCGGGGCATGGGAATGATGAGTGATATGATGCGAATGCCGCACCCCGTTCACCTGCACGGTTTGCAATTTCAAATTATTGACCGCGATATTTCCGGAATGGACCGCGCGGTTTGGGAATCAGTAAAAGACGGTTTTATGGACGAAGGCTGGCAGGATACTTTTTTGCTGATGCCGGGCATGAAAGTAAAGATAGTGATGAAGTTTGAAGATTTTAAAGGAATATTTGTCTATCACTGCCACAACCTGGAACACGAGGACATGGGAATGATGCGAAATTATGAAGTTGTATAACCAGTAAAAAGAAAGGAGAATATTATGATGAACGGATTTGGAGGACACGGCTGGGGAATGGGAATGGGCTGGTGGTGGATTATCGGCATTGTCATGCTGGTTGCCATTATCTGGCCTCTGTACCAGAGATTTAACGAGAACAACAACGTACCCCGGGAACCGGGAAAATCTGCGCTCGACATCTTAAAAGAACGCTATGCCCGGGGCGAAATTGATAAACAAGAGTTTGAAGAACGTAAAAGGGATTTAATGTAAAAAATAGAAAATTATGAAGTATTACATCGAAAAAACAATAAACTTTTTAACATCTCAAATCTTGAATTTTAATTTATCTCTTAACAAAAATTTACATATAAAAAAGGAAGAAAATGTTAATAAGTTGTGATACAAATACAAAAAGTAAAGTTGCAATTATTGGTACAGGAATGGTTGGAATGAGTTATGCATATTCATTATTAAACCAAGGTACCGTTAAAGAAATAGTTTTAATTGATATCAATAAAGAACGTGCAGAAGGTGAAGCCATGGACTTAAATCATGGATTATCATATGCACCAAGAAAAATGAAAATTTATGCTGGTGAATATAGTGATTGTAACGATGCGGATATCGTTGTAATTACTGCAGGAGTTTCACAAAAAGAAGGGGAAACAAGAATTGACTTATTAAATAGAAATGCGGCAATAATTAAAAATGTTGTTGGCCAGGTTATGAAAAGTAGATTTCATGGAATTATTTTAGTTGCATCAAATCCGGTTGATATCTTAACGTATGTGTGTTGGAAAGCATCAGGACTCTCTCCCTCAAAAGTAATCGGCAGTGGGACTTCTCTTGACACAGCAAGGCTACGATTTGAGATTGCACAAAAAATTAATATTTCGGTTAAAAACATTCATGCATATATCTTGGGTGAGCATGGCGATTCAGAATTTGTCTGCTGGTCAAAAGCTTTTATTGGAGTAAAGCCACTCGTCGATGTTATTGAAACCTTAAAAGAAATTGACTTCAAGGATTTAGAAGAAATTTATAATTCAGTGAAGAATGCAGCTTATGAAATTATTAAACGTAAAAAAGCATCTTATTATGGCATAGGAATGACTTTAGTAAGCATTACCTCAGCAATTTTAAACAATGAAAATAGAATTATTCCAATTTCTGTTTATAATGGCGGAACTTATGATACGGTTAATGATTTATATATTGGATTACCTGCTGTATTAAATGCAGAAGGTGTTAATCATGTTGTGAGATTAAAGCTTGACAATAAAGAGCAAGAACAACTCAATCATTCGGCAACCATATTAAAAGGTATTTTAGACCAAATGGACTATTAAAAATTATTAAAAATATTCGATTTATAAAGACACTTATGTGCAATTTCTTATTTCCATTTGTTGTTTTAATATCCACTTTGTGGGAAACATTACTCAAAACCGGGGGAAATTTCTCCACACTTAGCGCACCTTAC
>JBBQPP010000469.1:0-3810 GCA_038217255.1 Bacteroidales bacterium
ATGCAATATTATCATTCTGGGTATCGGAAATCTTATTATTAATGTGCGTAAAAGAAGTCTGGACCATGGCAGATAAGGGGGAGATGGCCAGTATCTTAAGCAAATCATTGTCATTGTCATTTTTAGCATCAATGGTTGTTGTACCCGCTAAGGTATACCCGTTAAGCTTAAACTCCCGTCCAAAGGTGGTGAGTTGTGGAAAAACCATGTGACAACTGGAGCAAGGCATTCCTGTTTGCCGGGCAAAACTCGGTATTGAATAGGTAAGTTGAACATTAAATAATAGAGTAACGGTCAACAAGATCAAAAACAAAGTCGTTCTTTTGGTGCAGTCGTGCAAATAGAGGCTAATATGTATCCTTTGTTTTCGGGATACAGAAGTAGAATTTAATGTTTTCATAAACCAAGTCCTCAGGATTATTAAGTGGTTTAATTATAATACAATAGCCCGAATGTAATTGAACAAATATTTTAAATAAAAACATTTATGATAATAATTTTTCTTTGCTGTAAATAAGTCGGTTAAAGATATCCCTGAATAGCTGTATTAAAATTACATAATTTTTTCAATGATTTATCTTAGTACATGACAAAAAACATTAACACATTGATTGTTAATATATTATGTTGTTTTGTTAATAAATACATATCGTTTTATTTGGATAAAACGTTGTTATTCAATTAGTTGGAATTGATTTTCAAAAACAATTTCCGACAATGGAAATCAAGGTTGAAAACAAAGTTACAATTTTATCAGATACGTTGAAAGAGTTCTTTGGAGACAAAATGAACTTAGCTCGTATAAAGTTCTTTGGCTTATTTATCAGTGCGTTATGTAATCGCAAATCCCGGCTAGCTCCATATCGTCTTGTAAAAGAACGGCATCCACTACCCGTTTCCCAATAACGCCATATCCATTGATGGCCACTTTTACTTTTTTCATTCTTTAAAAGATTTATATTTATTTAAATTTTTCTAAAAGCTATTTTCTTAAAAATCCGTTTGTTCACGCATGGATAACCGGAAAATGGCATCATCAGTCTGAAACCTGAGAACATAGTCAATAAGAACCTCGTTATCGACTTTCACAAGCCCAAAAAATTTCTGAGGGGGGTCAATCCCGAAATCCGTTAATTTAACTACAAGATTACCTTTAAGCACATAGCCTGAACTTTTGCAGGTATCAATTCCACAAGGCACGACATAGCTATTGGATACCCCCGCGATTGTGATTATTGTTTCGAAATCAGACAATCCCTTGTTTTTCCTGCATTCTGCCAGACTCCGTGGCTCAATGGCCATTATAATAAAAGGATATTTGGAAGCATTGACCATTTCGAGAAAATCATTCCGCATCCGTTTATTGGAGCCTTTAAATTGATTAATGGGAACTTCGATACTCTGGTAACGCTGTTTGACCTCAACCCCGCCCGGAAGCCTGATAATTTTGGGATTATGGTTAATCAGTTGGAATTGATTAACATTTGATGAGCCATGGATCTCGATGTGGCTTTCACAATCGGTTTCCAACAAAGTTTTTTCCTGACCTGTTGCATAATTATATTTCAATAGAAAGGCCGCTGCCAATAGAAAGCTGTATGTAAAAAATTTTAATTTCATATCAGTATGCAAAAAACTCATCGCCCCCGGATGCATGTCACAACCTGTTCACTTTTAAAATTTTAGAAAGAAATAGCCGCCTCAAAAACCACCCCGTTAAATTTGCCCCCGTTAATATCTCCATGGGCCGGTCCGTCATATTTCTGGACAACATAATCAAGCTTAATCAATATGTTATCGATCATGTACCAGCCACCACCTATGTTTACGCGGTTTACAGTTGAGCCTTCGTTATCGGAAACTTTGTTGAGGCGTGTGCCGGCATAAAAACTGCCCAACCGGTAAATGGCCTGCAGTGCCGTTTGGGTAAAATGCTGATCGGCATTGTTCAGCACCCCTTTCATGTCTTCGTATATCCCGAAAAGCTCCAGCCCATAAAACTGCAGGAAAATATTCCCCATGTAACTGTTCATTTCAGATTGTTCCGCGCCAGGGGACCAACGTCCCGACCGGAAATTATCGCCTTCGGCATCCACGGTTTGCATTACGTTGTAGTAGCGGGCACCGGCACGGTCACCGTCCCAAAGATAAGAGCCGCTATGTCCTTTACCAACATGGTAACCTGAAAGAGTTGCGCGCAACCTCAGGTCATCAGTAATATTTTTGTCGTATCCCACTTTCCAGTTGAATACAAGGTCTTTCCCCAAATCGTTCCCGTGGCCGTAATTCATCCGTCCATTGTTGGTGCCAACGAGTGCGAGAAAGCCCTTGTTCCTGAACATCACTTCCAAGCCTGGATTGTTGGTGTAGGCATCCATAATCCAATTACCAACAAAGGGATTAGCCATTACATCTGCATTGTTGCTCCTGTAAAAATGGGCATCGCCATAGTTGGGCATCATTACGCCCGCTTTAATGGTAAGGTATTTCATAATATTGTCAGTTGCCGATAAAAAAGGTATCCGGTCAATGGTTAAATATCCACCTTCAACCCAGGCGTCGTTGTGGTGACGCGACGACATGTAAAAATTAATATGTGTACGGATTCCGGGTGCCAAATCTGCGTTAATGTTGAGATTGGCCGTGGGCAAATTAAAATTATTCTTCAGGTCGATCAACTCTGCCCCAGGTGCCTCGTGATTCAGAGCCTGTAATTGCATTGCAAATTCACCCCCAACTTTCACTTTTATATTTTCGAACTCGTCAACTTTTTTTTCTTCCTCAAACTGTTGTGAAAAAGCTGCCTGGCCAAGAAAAATGGCCGCAATCAAAATAGTTATTCTTTTCATGATATTTATATTTAAAAAAAGGTACAAATTTCTGTTTTACATTTAACATCACCTACTAAACTCAAAATCAAACTTCACCTCCACTTCATTGTCTGTTTTTAAAGTTCCAAAAAAAGCAGTGGGCGGTTCTATCCCAAAATCAGACATTTTCAGGCGTACTTTACCGCTGGCCTTAAATTGCCGGTCGGATGAAATATTGAAGTCAACAGGTAGCTTTATCTCTTTTGATTTGTCTGCCACGGTCAATATACCGGTTAATTCAGCTTTTCCAGACAAAACGGAAACCCCGCCCTCCTTCAGGATAAATTTAATTTGGGGGAATTTCTTCTCTTTCAATGCATCGTGCGCTTTGTTGTCCATGATGTTTTTACCCCTTTCCAACTTCGCTACGGGGGCGGAAAATTTAACATATTGTATTTCGGAAACAGAACCGTCTGCTAACTTCAATCCGGTTTCGGCGATGAACCCGGTCGCTTCCATTTCCCAGTCATGCAACGAAGAAGTGCCGGTAACCGATAATTTGCTGTTTTTTTCGTTCAGCTTGTAAACGTTTTGTGCTGTTGCCGTAATCGCGAATAAAAAAGCGAGAATGCCAATTGTCAGGTATTTAAAATTTATTTTTTTCATGTTTATATTTTTTATTTTCCTTATGTTTTCCGTCTCTCTGGGCATTTATTATCATGGGAGTTAACAATAGAAACAAAAGTGTGATTGAAATTGTTCTTTTAACCATAATACTCCTCCTTTTTCATGAATGATGATCGATAATTATTATTTGTTCATTTTGCGTTTTAAAAACTGTGCGTTGATGGCAACAATAATGGTACTCAGGCTCATTAAAACAGCCCCGACAGCAGGACCCAGCACAAAACCCGATGAGTATAATACGCCTGCGGCCAGCGGGATGGCAACGGCGTTGTACCCGGTTGCCCAAACTAAGTTTTGAATCATCTTTTTGTAA
>JBBQPP010000470.1:0-3808 GCA_038217255.1 Bacteroidales bacterium
AACTCCAATTGGGTGTCCATGACAAATTAGCTCATCTTTTCGCACCTCCCATGTTGTGTCGCGTGTATTTACCTGAAACCATTGAAGGGATTCAGTTTTAACTTTTTTCCCTGCAAGAACACTTTCGTAACTAACGTTTTCGCCAAATTTAAAAAGCGGTTCCTGTGCATTTGCAAACCCAATGACAATGAACATTACAAAAATACTGACTAATGCTTTCATATCTATTCAACTTATTATGAAACTTTTAACGCTGAAAAATTATCTTATTATGGATTCCGTCTTTATTGTCCAGATGAAAATCAAATCTTCAAAATAACAGATGAAACTTGTTCAAAACTAAGATGCACTTTGAACCTTGAACTTTAAACTTTGAACTCTCCTACGCCTCCGGCTTATTTGTAACCCCAACAACGGGTACTTCCTCTTTTATATCGGGGACGGGACCAAACACATAATTTTTTGGACCAAGGTATAAATCAGAATTCATCATTTCTTCCCATGTCACATCCTTTCCGGTGTATGCCGAAATTCTCCCCATAATTGTAATTAGAGTTGAGTTTACCTGTGCTTCGGCATCACTAATTGGCTTTCCGGTGCGAATTGCAGTGACCAGATTAATGTGTTCCTGTACGTACGGATTTGTAACTTTCCAGGGAGAAGTTGTGTCGCCTTCTTCAGGTTTTGGATATTTCCAAATTTCGTTGCCTTTTAAATCGTACAAGATTCCGGCAGCGTCAGCATACCCTTTAGTTCCGTTAATCTGCTGTACTTTCCTGTTGGTACATCCGTTAATTTGCCGGGCAGCACAATGCGCTCTCATCCCATTTTCATATACATATTCAATACTGAAAAAATCGTATTGGTCACCGGTTATCCGTCTTTGTCTTCCACCCCAACCAATTGCACGAACCGGGTTTTATCCCATGTGCCAGTTCATCACGTCAATCTCATGAATAAACTGCTCGGTAATATGGTCGCCCGAAAGCCAACAGAAATTAACCCAGTTTCGCAACATATATTCCATATCGGTCCATTGTGGCTGGCGGTTTCTGTACCATAAAGCACCACCGTTACGGATTATGTTTGCGCCTGTTATTTCGCCAATTCCACCGTTTGCAACCTGCCGCCATGTTTCCATATAATCTTTTTGCACGCGGCGGATTGTGCCGCTTACCATACACAATCCAATTGCCTCGGCTTTTTTAGCAGATGCCATAACCGATCGTGCACCAACCGGATCAACGGCAATTGGTTTCTCCATGAAAACATGTTTTCGCGCGTTAACAGCGGCTTCAACATGGGCAGGGCGAAAATGTGGCGGAGTGCAAAGCAAAACAATATCAACACCTGAATCGATTACTTTTTGGTAACTGTCAAAACCCACAAAACAGTTTTCATCGGCAATTTCAACACCTTTTTGCGCTTTGATTTCAGCCCGGCAATTGTCAATTTTATCCTGAAAAACATCTCCCAAAGCGGTAATTTGCAGATTTGGTCCGGCATCCAAAAAGTTGATTGCAGCACCTGTACCTCGCCCACCGCAACCAATTAATCCGGCCTTTATAACTTTGCCATCAGGCGCTTGTTCAAGTAATTCGGGGAGTTGTATTTTTTCCTTTTTTGTTTTTCCTGTTGAACAGGCATTAAGAATACCCGCAACACCAATAGTTCCAATGGCTGATTTCGAGATGAAATTCCGGCGATCTAAAATTGATTTTCCCATTTTTTACGGATTAGAATGATTTGAATTAGAACAACAACGAGCGTCTAATTTACCAAATTTATTCGATTCTTATGTATCAAATTCACTCAATACGAAAAAAGTCAATTCAATCGGCAATCATCCCTATTTGTTCATCATTTTCTGTTCGGATCCCGCAATATTCAGCTTTAACGGTTCAATTTCTTCACCCCAATAAATTGTTTGATGCGGAAATGGAATTTCGATTTTATGCTCGTCGAAAATTTCTTTTAGCCTTTTACGGTACTCGCGCCCAATAGTCCACTGCTGGCTGGGTTTGGTTTTGATGCGACCCTTAACAACTAACGCACTGTCGCCAAAACTATCGAGACCAAATATTTCCATGGGTTCTAAAATTTGGGATTTAAACCCTTCTTCTTCCATCATTTTATCGGCCACTTGTTTCATCAGTTGCATTACTTGCGAGAGATCTTCCTTATAAGCAACTCCAATGTCGAAAACCATTGCCGACCAACCTTTAGTCATATTAGAAATAGTGTTTATTTTACCGTTTTGGAAGATGTGGACCACGCCGGACAAATCGCGCAGTGTGATGGTACGCAATTCAATTTTTTCAACCAAACCACCAGTGCCATTGATGACTGCCACGTCACCTGTTCTTATTTGATTTTCCAAAAGGATAAAAAAGCCGGTTATTAAATCACGCACCAACTCTTGCGCACCAAATCCAACAGCCAAACCAATAATTCCGGCTCCGGCCAAAATAGGTGCAATGTCAATATTTATTTTCATAAGGAGAATCATTATGAAAACAGTCCAAATAATTACAGAAACTGTTTTTCGGACGATTCCCATCAAGGTGTTCAGCCGCTTTTCAATTTCCAAATCCGGGTCTTCATTTTGGTGAGCCATCTGATTCAACAACACTTTTTTCAGTTTGCGGATCAACGCAAAGCTTACACGCAAAGTAATAAACAACAATACGATTAATATCAATATGGCGGGTAAGTCAGTTATTACCCAACCAGAAAGTTTTGTAACAAAGGTTTCCCAAAAATCGGTAGTCAAATACTTGTTCATAATTGTTAATTGTTAATTGTTAAAAATATTTTCCCGTCAGTTCAAATCTGAACGCTGGATTCAAAAATAATAACAGTTTATCATTGACCTATAAAAGAATCGTGCCAAACAGAATATTAATGTCATACATTTTCCTATATGACAGTATAATCAGCGGGTTTCACGCAATTGTATGCTTTAAAGCCTTTTATATTATTTGTTGATTTTTTTTGAAAAGTGTTGAAAAACTTTCACAATCAGTTGGCCTGATAACAATTGTATGGCACAAGATTACTATAAATGAAGATCCCAATGAATTGGGAGAAATTATAAATAAGCCCATCGGAGGGATTTTCAAAACTTTGCATCATTTTGAAACGATGGTTGCAAAATAGGAACAGTAATCTAAAAATACCCGTACTGTTTCGGTGCCTTTCCCTTTTTTTCAATAATTTTTGGGTTCAGGGGAAGTGAGGAGGCCGTGTCGATTTTCTCCAAAAACACAACAAATTCCCAGGAGTCGCCATAATCGAAAAGGTATAAAATCCGCTGCCCTTCGTATAATTCCAATTCCCCGATGCTAACCTCATCCACATAAGGACCATTCTCGCAGTTGGGCGAATTATATTCATCTCTTGAATACCTTTTCCCATCCATGAAAAATGAGTACAAATGGTCGTCATCAAACTTAAATGCACTTTGAATGGCATCGTGCAAATCCAACAAGCTGTGTTTATGCGAAAGCTGGATTTTGCGCCACACCCCGGCTGCAATCGAAACTTTGAAAAAATAGCTGCCTTTCTCGATCGAAGGTACCGCCAATAGTGAATAAGGACTGATAAATACGAAAACATTGGATCATAATCCTTTTGTTTTGAAAATGCACCCTTTTTCAAATGTTTCCCTGAAGTTGAATGGGCAATGGTATTAATAGCTTTATCAACAGGATTTGATCCAAATCTTATGATTTCCAGAAAATCGAAGGCACACCAAAAAGTTTCAAATAGAAAGGCGTATTGTTCGAAAACTTTCAGTTTGTCGAAT
>JBBQPP010000471.1:0-3807 GCA_038217255.1 Bacteroidales bacterium
GCCATCGAAACAAAAACTCAACTTGAATATGGAAATGAATACCACTTCCGTATAAGACTTTCTGATATTAGCGGCGGTACTCCTTCTCCAATTACGCCAACACTTTCGGGATTTTCGGTCAGCCACATTGGTAAAACCCAATTCAAAAGATATGTTGCGCCACATGCTGTAACCATTCAAAATGAAGATGAAATAAAATCGAATACAGATGATAATAATTTTGCAGGAAATTCATTGAAACTTTCTCGTCCGTTGCTGGGTTATCCGGCTGCTGTTTATACCGGAAGATACTCAAATGCAGTTGACAGACTGGCTGCTTCGGTGCAGGACATTTTAAATGCACAGCAAGCATCTGGCGGAACTTCGGGAGCAAAAACATTTGGTATTCCTGATCCTGATGTTATTGCAGTTGAAATAAAAGTAGAAGTTGAAACGCTTAAAATGGACAACCTTGCCAGTGACAATGGCCGTGAGCATTATATTACTTTATACAAAACAACACGTTTATTCAATTCTTTTGATGAAAACGCTGCTGAAGGAGAAATTGAAATACCAATCACTTACAAAGATGTAAATGTGTTGAACCTCGGAAACACAGCAGCACCTTTTCCAACTCCTGCTGACAATGATTTTATTGTCAGTACCGAAGGCGAAATCATTTTACCGACTGCCAGGAATATTCGTTTGACAATGAGAGCCGTTGGCGAAGAAAAGGCAAATTACTGGGGACATGTGAATCCTAAGGATTCAAATTTGGATTCACGGTTTGGTAAAACAACCGTGATTAATATGCGGCAGGAATCTGAAAATGAACATGATATTTTTACCGATACAGAAAATGCAAAAATCTTGCAGGGTATTTACCTTCAACCCGACCCAATTACAATTCATCTTGATCCAATTCTGTTTAAAACATTACAGGGGGGTAACGAGGGAATGCCCGACATTGTGCACCGATTGGGGGACCAATTGGATGTAAAAGTAAAAGAGTTGACTTTGCTTTCTGAAAATGGCGAACGTTTGCAATTCTGGTGCAGCAGCATGATCCGGCACAGCATGTCACCCGATAACAGCAGCATTACTTTTGCCAATAAACATGAGTTACATGACCACTGGCTTGTTTGCACAACACTGTTTATCGACCGGGATTGGAGCTGGGACAGCCTCGCACCAAGCAGTTTCCACATCAGGCGAAGAAGACGGATGGGCAATGATATTAATCCAATTGAAGAGAAAACATATGAATTTATTGGCGATTTGGAACTGAAAAAAGTTGCTTCGTTCCAGGCAATCCAAAAGGGAAATGATGGGTTGATTCATAGGGAATACACAAGGATTGTATTTATTGATGTAGTTGACAACAAACCTGCGGAAGGCCAGTTCCCTGAAACAATTGAAGTGCAATATTTGGTTGAACCACAGTTTAGAGAAAGTCATAATCCGCTTTCGGATGCGGCTTTGGAAACTCAGGCTATCGAGTTGCCTACCACCGTCAATCCTTCTCAAACACCTAAGTTGATTGGTGCAGGAGTAGCATTAAGTCCATACAATCGAAATGAAAAATACTCTGCAACCGAAGCACGGACCCGTTATTTATGGTTAGAATTCGACAAAGCGCCAAAAGATAAAAGCGATGCACTTTTCTGCCGTGTATTAGCATATAGTCCCGACCAGTTAATCAGCAACAACCATCCGTCACTGATGGATTTGCCCAATGAAAAGCCACTTTCGCTTAATCCAGAATATATTAGGGTAGTAACGCCTGAAAGTGCTCATGATCACGCTGGTTTGGATGCCATGCAAAAAATGGAGAAATCGATAGATACCGACAGGCATTATTATATTCTTCCTTTGCCACCGGGTTTGCATCACGAAAGCCCGGAGCTTTTTGGAATGTTCACATACGAATTCAGGTATGGGCATACGGATAAATTGTGGAGCACCGCGCAGGGCAGATTTGGCAGGGCTTTGCGTGTTTCAGGATTGCAGCATCCGGCACCAACACTTACCTGCCTGTTGAATCGAAACGAAAAAGTGATTTCGGTAAATTCACCTTATGCAACCGCAGTTTATAATGGTAAAAATGTTACTGCTTCTCCACCCCACACAAGCATTTGGGCTTTGCTTTATGCGCAGGTAAAACAAGCAGATGGATTAGATTACAGGAATATTTTGCTGAACGAAATGGAACTCAAACCCTTACCGCAGAGAAGCGAAAAAGAAATGATTCCGGCGATTCAGCACTCTTTGGAAGAAAAAAACCTTTACCTAAAAGAAAAAGGGCTTCCAACGGTTAATATTACAAACGAATTGTTAATTCAAAACGCTTTTCAACAGATTGCCTGGGAAAAAGAAAGTACAAAACAAGCCTTTGGCGTTTGGAAAAATTCGGACGTAAGGCAAATGCTCGACTTGTATGGTTTGCCCCGTGATTCGTCGCTAAGTGTTTTGAGTGTGGAAGTTTTCGGACATATTACAAATGCGTTTGAACATATCGACAATTTCAGGAACAATGCTCAAAAGTTAATAGATAAAACAGCTGTGGTATTTAATGAAACCGTTGCCAATCAAATGGCTCATAATGTTCTTGATGTTCAAAATCCACCGACAAAAGGTTCTGCGGATCCATTAAAAAGCCAGTTGGGATTGTTCAGGATTTTAAGGACTTCGCCACTTGTGGAAGTACCATTTATTTGTAAAACATGAAATTTTGAAGGGGAAGAAATTTGTCTTCTTTAAGGATGCCATCCGTATTTCTGCAATTGAGATTGGATGGCATCCTTTTTTTACTTCCAACTACCGACTTTATTCTCCCTTATTTCCCGTAAACAAAACTTTCGTCAACAATTGGTATATTGTTACTTTTTAGCCGTTGTATTGCTTCAATATAATCAGGCACTTCAAGTAAAAGAATTGCTATTTTGTCATCTGCAATCAATCGGGTGTATGCACTTTCAATGTGAATTCCTGCCTTTGATAGTTTTAATAGCAGTTCATCAAGCCCACCCGCTTCGTCTTTCATTTCTAATGCGATAACTTGGCGTAAAACCACCGAATTACCTGATGCTGTTAAAACCTGATAAGCTTTTTCAGGTTCATCGACTAAAAGATTTAACGCACCCCAACCGTGATTAATGTTGGATAATGTCAAACAGCGAATGTTTATATTCTCTTCCCTTAGATTTCGAGTGATTTCCTCAAAATGGGAAATTTTGTTTTTCAGAAAAACTGATATTTCGTATGCCATACTTTTCAGTTAATTTTAGTCATAAATAAGATTAAAAGCAATTTCAAATTTAGGAACTCTATTAGAATTTATAGGCAATTGAAATCATGTTTCTGAAGTTGGTCACGTTTTTAGTATCGGTTACTTTGGCTTTATTTGTATAATCGGTGCTACCATATGCGGCTGTGGTCCAGCTTATTTCAGCTCCAAACATAAAATTTTTGTAAGTGTATATCAATTGGGGAGAAATTTTATACATAAAACCAATTTCCGAAGAATAAGGCATTCCATAAAACGGTCCTACAGGATTCTCAGAAGTACCAAGGTTTTTCAGATACCCTGCAAACAATCCCACTTTCCAGGCATTGCCATAGGTTAAGTTTATCCAACTATACAAGTGGTTCAGAGGAGTGTAGGTTTCTGTACCGGTTAATGTATCCAAAGATGCCACCGCATAACCACTGGGCAAAAGGCTCTCGCACATGTTTTGGCCAAACATTGATTTTGCCATTGCCATAAATTTCTTGTTGGAATATTTCATATACGCCAACGCAGCCAATGTATTGAGTTTTTCATTGGTA
>JBBQPP010000472.1:0-3801 GCA_038217255.1 Bacteroidales bacterium
GGTAATTAAACTCCATGCTAAGGATCTGAACTAAAAGACCACTATCTATATTCGAGTAGCATGCCTGCCGGCTTTTAGATTCGCTGATTAATGGATAACAAAACCATGTTCGGATTTAATTTACGAAAATTTTTTTTAACCAATTCTCAGCCCTGTTAAGAATACCTAAAAAGCCTGTACCTCCCCATTTATTATAACTGTTTCAATCATATTCGTGCCAAAATGATAAGGTAAACTTTCGATTCCCGACGCTTCGGAAGTGATAAACAAGTTGGCGATTTTCCCTTTTGAAATGCTCCCCAGTGAATCGCTAATTCCCATTGCATAAGCCGAATTTAATGTTGTTGCATTGATAACTTCTTCGGGTAGCATTTTGTATTTTATACAACCCAGTGATGAAATAAAACTCATGTTACCGCCAGGCGATGTAACTGGATTATAATCGGAAGCAAGCGCAACCGGCAAACCTTCATCAATCATTTTTCGCACCGGCGACAAAGGCAAATTCATAAAAAATGCTGCCCCGGGTAAAACTGTTGGCATAGTTTCCGAATCTTTCAAAAGTGTAATTTCTTCCTCTCCCAAATACTCAACATGATCAACAGATAAAGCATTGTACTTTACACCAACCTGCACTCCGCCTGAAAAACTGTGCTGGTTTGCATGAATTTTTGGCCGTAAACCATATTTAATCCCTGCCATCAAAATCCTGTCCGTATCCTGTTGTGAAAAGAAGCCTTTGTCGCAAAAAACATCAATAAAATCCGCCAGTTCATCGGCAGCTACCTGAGGGATCAATTCATTGATAATCAAATCAACATATTTTGAAACGTTTGCATTATATTTCTCAGGAATTGCATTGGCCCCCAAAAAAGTTGAACGTACGCAAATCGGTGAATGTTCCCGGATCCTCCTGATTACGCGTAGTATTTTAAGTTCATCTTTAGTGGTCAATCCATAACCACTTTTAATCTCAATGGCACCTGTCCCCATTTTCATAACTTCCACAATACGTTCCATTGCAAAGTTGTACAAATCCTCTTCCGAAGTTATTTGCAGTTGTTTGACACAATTCAGAATTTCGCTTCTTTTATTTGCAATTTCGTCATATTCAAAATCTTTTATCCTACTCACAAAATCAATTTCGCGTGTGTGAGGAAAAATCAGATGGGTGTGCGAATCGCAAAAACTTGGATAAACAAGTCGGTTTGTGCAATCAATTTCAACCAGAAGATCATCGTCCATATATTTATCCATCAATTGATCCATCCGCCCAAACTCCTCAATTACTTCATCCTGAATAATTAGAAAAGCATTTTTAATTGTTTTAACGGTACTCATTTCAGCACCTGATCTAAATAAAAGTGGTTCTTCAATTACCTGAACCAATTCTTTAATATTTTCCAATAAAATCTTCATAAAAATCAGTTTAAAATCGTGGTTTAAAAAGTTACGAAATTGATTTGACAAATCCCTGTTTTGTTTTTCTAATACTCAATTTTTTTTGCTTTAAAATCATAAAAAATTATTGCTTCAAACCATTAATTATTATTTTAGGGACTTGTAGTTGGAAAAACTGCCATCGAAATTACCAAATCGATTATTGAAGGTGCAAAGGATATTTTGTCGAGGGCAATGGTTGTGGGTTTAGTTGGTGGAATTATGGTTATGCTGAAAGACGGGAAAATCATTGATACAATATTGTATTATGTTTCACAATCAATGTCAAATTTGGGTAAAGCTGGTTCGATAAGTATGATGTAAATCATTCAAACCTTTCTAAATATTTTCATTCCGAGTGGATCAGTAAAAGCTGCTTTAACAATATCCATTATGTCGCAGTTTTCTGATTTAGTGGGTATTTCAGGGCAGGCCACCGTTGTTGCTTTTCAGTTGGGTGATGGATTTACAAATATGATTACACCAAGTTCAAGTGTATTAATTGGTGTTTTGGGAATTGCAAAAATCCCTTACGAGAATTGGTTTAAATGGGTAATGCCTTTTATAATGATCCTCACTGTTTTGGGATTTTTACTTTTGTTGCCAACTGTTTTTATGAAATTGAATGCATTTTAAATCAAATCCTTTTCCCAAGCAACACTACATTTTCAACATGGTGCGTGTGAGGAAACATATCGACAGGTTGGATTTTTTTAACTTCATAATCAGCATCCAATAATGCCAAATCACGGGCTTGAGTTGCAGGATTACAACTTACATAAATAATTTTTTGTGCACCTGATTTAATTATTGAATCAATAACATCATTGTGCATTCCTGCCCTTGGAGGATCTGTAATAATGATATCAGGTTGCCCGTTTTTTAAAATGAAATCATCATTCAATACAGATTTTATATCTCCAGCGTAAAACACTGTATTTGCTATTTTATTGATTTTCGAATTTTCCCTTGCATCTTCAATAGCTTCAGGCACATATTCAATTCCAACTACTTTGCGGGCTTGCCTGGCAACAAAATTGGCAATAGTACCAGTTCCGGTGTATAAATCATAAACGGTTTCATTGCCTTTCAATTCAGCAAAATCCCGTACTACTTTATATAAATTATATGCTTGTTCTGAATTGGTTTGATAAAAACTTTTAGGCCCAATTTTGAATTGTAAATCTTCCATTTGTTCGAGGATAAATTCCCTGCCATGAAACAATTCAATGCTTTGATCGGTAATTGTATCATTCCCTTTTGAATTGATAACATATAATAATGAGGTAATTTCCGGAAATTCTTTTTTTATGGAATTCAACAATTCTTCCCGACAATTCATGTCTTCATAGTATAATGCCAGTATTACCATGATTTCGCCTGTTGAACTTGTGCGAATAATTAATGTGCGCAAAAAACCCGATTTAGCTTTAATATCAAAAAAACTCAATCCATTTTCGATGGCATATTTGTAAATAAAGTTTCTGATTTTGTTGGATGGTTCAGGTTGAAGCCAACATTTATTTATATTAACAATTTTATCAAACAATCCTGGAACGTGAAATCCCAATGCATCAAAGTTTTCTATTTCAGCATTCATTTCATCCGCTGTGAGCCAGCGTTTGTTTGAAAAAGTAAACTCAAGTTTATTCCGGTAAAAGGTATTTTTTTCCGATCCCAGAATAGGCAACAAATCAGGCATCTTCATTTTCCCAATTCGTTGCAGCTGGTCTTTTACTTGTTTTTGTTTATAGTAAAGTTGTCTTTCGTATGGCAATATTTGCCACTTGCATCCCCCGCAAATCCCAAAATGATCGCAGAAATTTTCTGTCCTTTCTTCAGAATATTTATGGTATTTAATAACATTTGCTTCTGCGTATTTTTTCCGCTTTTTGGTAACCTGCAAATCAACTATATCGCCCGGAACAGCATATGTTGTAAATACAACCATTTCACCTGTTCGTGCTATTGCTTTACCTTCAGAACCAATGTCTTCAATTTTTAAACCTTCATATAATGGCTTTTGTTTTTTTCTGCTCACTGTGCTATTTTTTGCAAATATAACTGATTAATGAACATTGGAAGGACAATATTGGACCAGATTTTCCCAAATAAAAACCAATTTTCCAAAATAGAGAAAACAACACCCTTTTCTCCGACTTTTCAGATATTTAACATCGTTGAGGAATTCTGTAAAACCTTTTTTACCTATCTTTGTTTCGATTTAATGGTTGGTTTTATTTCTATAATAAAACTTAAAAGGGGAAAGTAACTTCTGTATTTATGATTGGTTTTGTGTTTAGGGGTTTGTAAATCATCAATCATCTTCAAAAAGCGTCCATAGTTCTTTCCCCTTCCTTT
>JBBQPP010000473.1:0-3797 GCA_038217255.1 Bacteroidales bacterium
TATATGCGACCTGAAATTTCGAAAAGGAATTTGAAATTCAGTTTGAAATAAAATGTTCGAACTATAAAATGAAAAATAGAAAGTTGCTTTTACCAATTATTTTATTGCTGATTTTGTTCTCCTGTAAACCAGAAAAGAATGTATTCAAAGCAATTGATTTACGGTGCGGGTACCTTGAAAATCCGGTGGGACTGGACGATCCAAATCCCCGGTTTTTCTGGAAAATGGAAAAACCGGTGCACGGTGCTATGCAAACCGCTTATCAAATTCAGGCGGCAACTTCTTTCGATTTACTCAAAAATGATACTGCATATTTATGGGATTCGGGGATAGTTCAATCCGATCAATCCATTCAAATTGAATACAAAGGGAAACCTTTGCAACCACGAATGGAAATATTCTGGCGGGTAAGGATTTGGGACGAAAATAGAGAAGTTTCTCCGTGGAGCGAAACGGCTCGATGGGAAATGGCACTTATGAAATCAGATGATTGGCAGGCAAAATGGATTGGTGCACCTGCTAATATGACTTCCAGGGAATTAAAATATGCATCGCCGTTTTTCAGAAAGGAAATAAAACTGACAGGAAAAATTAAAAAAGCACGGGCATATATTTCGGGACTGGGATATTATGAACTCTATGTAAACGGTTCGAAATCAGGTGATCATGTTTTATCTCCAAATCAAACCAATTATGATCGCCGTCAACTCGAAAAATGGGATGAAACACGCATAGGAAACATGAACACAACTGTTCTTTATGAAACCCACGACATTACTTCAGCTTTAAAAGAAGGCGTTAATACACTGGGTGTAATTCTGGGAAATGGTTGGTACCAGCAGGCTAACCGCCCTGAAAATCCGCAATATTTATATGGTTCGCCACGTGTAATTGCTCAGTTCGAAATAGAATATGAAAACGGGCAAAAAGAAACTATAACAACAGATGAAAGCTGGCTTACTTCTACCGGACCAATTTTATACAACGGACTACACTCCGGTGAAATTTACGATGCGAGGCTTGAACTAAAAGGTTGGGCACAACCAGGTTTTGATGACTCTGCATGGAAAAGTGTTGAATTGGTTCGTCCTCCAACCGGTACTTTAAAAGCGCAAACTTCACCTCCTGATCGGGTTACAAAAACCATTAAACCAGTTTTAGTTTCACAACCCGAAAAAGGAATTTACCGTTTTGATATGGGGCAAATGATTTCAGGTTGGGCACGACTTATAATCTCGGGGGAAAAGGGCACAAAAATTAAGTTGGTTTTTACAGAAGAATTTGGTCCAACTTACGGGCAAACCGACACCTACATTTTAAAAGGCGAAGGAACAGAAATCTGGGAGCCACGTTTTACCTGGCACGCTTTCCGTTATGTCGATGTTTTTGGTTCCCCGTCAGAATTAACGTTGGAAAATATCGAGGGTAGGGTGGTAAACACAGATGTTTCGAATGCAGGAACTTTTGAATGTTCAAATCCTCTTTTCAACAAGATTTTGACTAATTACCGCTGGACTCAACTTGGTAATATGCACGGTGGAGTACCCAGCGATTGCCCGCATCGCGAGCGCCGCGGATACACGGGTGATGGCCAGATTTCAGCGCCATCGGCCATTTACAATTTTGATATGGCACAGTTTTACACCAAATGGATTGGCGATATCAGCGACGGACAAAATCACAAAACCGGTTATGTGCCAAACACCACGCCATATGACGATGGAGGAGGAGGTACTCCGTGGGGTTCGGCGTATGTTATTATTCCATGGAATATGTACCTCTTTTATGGGGATACAGAAATTCTTCAGCGTCATTATTCAGGAATGAAACACTGGATTGAATTTATGAAAAACAACTTGAACAACGACGGAATCCTTGTCAACCAGGGATTGGGAGAATGGGTGCCGCCCGATATTGTTGAGATTGAACCTGACTACGTAAATACCTGCTATTACTTTTGGTGCTGCAACCTGATGACTGAAGTTGCCCGGATATTAAACGAAAACAGCGATGAAAATAATTTCAGGGAATTGGCTGAACAGGCTTCAACTGACATTAATAAAATGTATTTCAATGTCCGCGATTCAATGTATTCAGTTGGTCGTCAGGGAGCAAATGTTTATCCGCTGGGATTTGGGTTCGCTACAAATGAGAATAAGAATGCCATTTTTGAAAAATTGCTTGAAATACTGCGTAATAATAATTTCCATTTCGATACTGGTATTTTGGGAACACCGCTTTTGCTCGAAGTTTTAACAGAGCAGGGTAGGACAGATCTTGCATATACACTCATGAACCAGCGTGATTTTCCATCGTTTGGATACATGATTGAAAAAGGTGCAACAACCATTTGGGAAACTTTTCAGGGCGATGTTTCACACAGCCACCCCATGTTCGGGAGCGTAACACAATGGTTTTACCAGCATTTGGGAGGGATTGTTCCTGATGCCACCAATCCGGGCTTCAAACACACAATCATAAAACCTTATCCAGTTAATGGACTTGAATTTGCCCATACGACTTATCCATCACTTTACGGTTTGATTGAAACAAATTGGAAATTTTCAGGCGAAGATTTTGAATTGAAAGTTAAAATCCCCGCAAATACAGATGCTACAGTTTATGTTTTATCTTCTGATGCAAACAATGTAGCCGAAAGTGGAAATCAAATTGCCGGTAATAGGTTTGTGAAATTCAAGCGTCAGGAAAAACAATTTTCTGTTTATGAAGTTGCTTCAGGGGAATATGATTTCTTATCGAAAGGCGCAAAAACAATACTTCCAAAAACTATGTTGCCGGCTCCTGTTATTGCTCTTGACAACTCTTTTGCTTTTGAGGGTGATACAATTGAAGTTACAATTTCATCAGGAAACCCCGGAGCTAAAACCTTTTATACAATCGACGGTTTAGAACCTGATGAAAATTCAGAAGTTTATGAAAAACCGATTCTGATTTCAGAAACTACTAAAATTAAAGCCAAATCAGTAAAGGAGGGATTTATATCAAGTAACGTGCAAAATGGTTTTGTTGAATTTATAAACCCAAAATTGAATGGACTTCATTATAAATATTATGAAGGCGAATGGATGAAATTGCCCGATTTCTCAAAAGAACCAGTGGTGAAAACCGGGATTGTTTATGAATTTGGCCTCGATAAAATCATCCCCACAAAAGATGAATTTGCGCTTTCATTTTCCGGTTCACTTGAAATAGAAAAATCTGGTTCTTATGAGTTTTTCATCCAATCGAATGATGGTAGTAAATTGTTTATTGACAACCGTTTGATTATTGATCACGACGGGCCGCACGGAGCGGAAATTGAGAAAACAGGGGAAATTGAGTTGACAAAAGGAATGCACCTAATCCGCCTCGATTATTTTCAGGCTGGCGGTGGATTGTATTTAAAAGTAAAATTTGCCGGGCCGGGTTTTGAAAAACAGGAACTGCCGGCGAGATATTTATTTAAAAATTAAAATGAAAAGAATAGAATAATTAATATTTGGAAGGATTACAGTTACAATAAATTATTTTTGAAAATCCTGTCAAGCTAAATTGTAATTTATGAAAAAAACATCTTTGAACGACATCGCCCAGCAACTTGGCGTTTCAAAAACGCTGGTTTCATTGGTATTGAACGGAAAAGGCCGGGAACACCGCATTAGCGAGGAAGTTTGCAACAAAGTAGCTGCACTTGCTGAGGAATTAAATTACAAACCGAACCAAATTGCAAAAGGACTGCGAACGGGCAAAACAAACACAATTGGTTTGATTATTGCCGATATTGCCAATCCGTTTTT
>JBBQPP010000474.1:0-3796 GCA_038217255.1 Bacteroidales bacterium
CAGCATTTATTTTAATGATTTGCATCCTGACAGTGATAAAATGCAACGCACAGGAAAACGCTAACGGAACTAAAGATGTACAATTCAATGGTTCTTTTTTAGATTTCTACATACAGTATAGTTCATTTACCGATCCGGGAGAATATGCATATTTGTATAAAACCCTTCCTGATTCTTTGCCAGAGCTCTGTAGCTTAATCAGATCACAATTTATTCATCCTTATACTGAATTGCCAAAATATAGTGAGCAAATACCCAAAGAGAGATGGAATGAAGCATTTAGATATCCAAGCGTAAAATCGATTTTGGAGGGACTTTTGTCATATGACTCCTCGGGTATTGTAAAAAATCGAAACCCTGAGGCCCGACTTGTACTTAGTTGTAACCAAAATGCAATTCTACTGGCATCCATATTAAAGTACCGTGGAATTCCTGCAAGGGTGCGTTCCGGTCATGCCACCTATTTAATACCCGGATTTCATGCAAGTCATACAATCTGTGAGGTTTGGAATGGAAAAGAAATGCGTTGGATGCTTGTAGATCCCAGTACGGATAAGGTTGATTTCAGCAGAGAACAGTTTGACCTTAGCAACGAATTATGGTTAAAAATGCAAAACGGGGAGATTGATCCCAACCTTTATGGGATACCCGGCCAGTATTCCGGTTTGGTTTCTATTGTAGGAAAAGTCTGTACGGATTTAGCCTCTATATTGGGAACCGAATATCCAATTAATCAATTGCACCCATATTGGATGATATCTTTAAAAATAATCAGCTTAGCTCAAAACAAATAGAAATCCTAAACAGGATCAGCGAATTAATGAAATCGCTTGATGCTGAAAATCTTTCGAAATTACAGGAAATCTATAATAATACACCTCTAATTCAGATTACAAAATCATTTGAACCTAATACTGAAAAACCTGAAAATAACACCGGAAATATAGATTCTTCTAAAAATAAACCCGTCATTGAATTTGTGGAGATCCCAGCCGGAACATTCATCATGAGAAGTCCTTCTTTAGAGATGGCAAGAAAAGATGATGAAATACAACACAAAGTTACATTGAGCGCTTTTAAAATGAGTAAATATCCTATAACCTTTGAGCAATACGATTTATTTTGTGAGGCAACAGGAAGGGACAAACTCAGAGCATCTGCAAGAGGAAAACATCCGGTTTGCCGGGTTACCTGGTGTGATGCGGTAGCATTTGCCGAGTGGATGAGTTGTCGGTTGCCCACGGAAGCCGAATGGGAATATGCTGCCCGTGCAAATACCACCAATCCTTTTTATACTGGTGATTGCCTTACATCTGAACAAGCCAATTTTAATGGCAAAGAACCTTATACAAAATGTGAACAAGGCAAATTTAGAAAGGAAGCTTTGCCAGTTGGCAATCCTTTCCAAAATCCGCTCCATCCATGCTTTAAATGTGTTTTTGTCTATGTACAACATAATGAGGTATTTTAAATTGGGTTTTTACCTTGGAGCATGTATCTTTTTCTGAAATCTTCCAGGGTTTTTGGGTCTCTTGGGGTTAACCTTTCCCGCAGGGATTCTTCGATACGGGATAACCGGTAAAGGCATTTCCCCTAAGGATATAATAACTGATCAGGTTGTCTTTGCGGAGGCGCTAAAGTGTTCTTGCGCTTATTTTTAGCAATTCGGCCAGCTCATTACAGTCCAGCCAAATCTCTTTCTCCTCGATTGAAACAGAGGTTTCACATTTGGCGATGTACCCTGCTATCCTATTAATTTTAACAACAAGTTCCTGGTATGCTTTGCTTTCGAATGTTATCAATCCCATATTTCCTAAATTTTGTTTTAGCAAACATGAGGCAATGGAAAATTCTTATTTGACAAGTTGTTAACAAGTTGGGTATGATCTTTTTTCAATCATTCATGTTGTGAACAAGTTACGCGTTTGACTATATTGCAACATTATGGAGATTAATTGGTTTAATAGATACACGTTCCCTTTTTGAAACGTAATCAAAACCAGTTCCCAAAAACTGGGGGATGCTTCGACCGACATAACCAGTTATGCAGAGCTGTGCCATTGAGCCGGTTTGGAGTTTGGGAAAAAAGTGCCCTAGCATGTTACTTATAATTATTGCCGTTCCCACTTAAATTCGAGGCTCAAAATCGCTCGAAAATCCCATCACAAAAAAGATGTACAGGCTGTTGAAGCCCTTTAACCAGAACCTGCCTGGTATTTGTTGAATTTCTTGTAATTAGACTGGGATTAGTTGTTTCAAATTAAAAGCGATCAGGATAGGGCGATCAAACGATATCGAATGAAAATCACGCAGCAGACTTTCGATATCCCGGATCTTTTCCTTAATTCGACAAACACAATCGGGCCAAAACAAGGAATAGACAACAAAAAGCATAGATTTGTCCCCAAAATTAATTTTCATGGAAAAAGAATACTCAAATGCCCTGATCGAAAATGATGCAGTAACTTTAGGTTTGTTAATCATGCTTTTGGCCGGTATTTTTTACACGAGTAGTTCTTCAAAACCTGTATTTAAAAAGTTTTACCAAGTGATTCCCATGCTGCTGCTGTGTTATTTTTTGCCCAGTTTGTTAACCACATTCAATATTGTTGATGGTGAAAACTCCATGCTTTACTTTGTCGCATCGCGCTATTTGTTGCCCGCAAGTTTAGTCCTGCTGACCCTCAGTATTGATTTGAAACAAGTATTTAAACTGGGAAGCAAAGCGCTGATCATGTTTTTGACCGGAACCGTTGGAGTAATCATTGGCGGCCCTTTGGCCATTCTTATTACCTCGGCTATCAACCCCGACCTGATTGGTGGAACCGGGCCGGAAGCTGTGTGGCGCGGCATGGCCACCATTGCCGGAAGCTGGATTGGCGGCGGCGCTAACCAGGCAGCCATGTACGAGATTTTTGAACCGTCGGATCGGCTTTATTCCGTAATGATTACGGTTGATGTGTTGGTTGCTGAAGTTTGGATGGCCTTCTTACTGATTGGCGTCGGAAAAGCCAAACAACTGGACAAATTTTTCAAGGCTGACGCCAGCAGTGTGACCCGCTTACAAGAGCAAATGCACAATTTCAGCCTGAAAATTGCCCGAATTCCGAGCACCACAGACATCATGGTGATCCTCGGCATCGGACTGGGCGTAACCGGACTAGCCCATTTCGTCGCAGACTTTATTGCACCTTATATTGAAATCAACGCACCATTTCTCAATAAATTCAGCTTAACGTCGAAATTCTTTTGGCTAATCATTTTATCGACAACCATGGGCATTGGCCTGTCATTTACCAGGCTGCGCAATTACGAAGGCGCCGGAGCATCTAAAATTGGTACAATCTTCATTTACATCCTGGTCGCGACCATTGGGATGAAAATGGATATTACCAAAATTTTTGATAATATCGGGCTATTTGCTGTAGGTGGCATCTGGATGTTGATCCATGTGATCCTGCTCGTTGTTGTCGCCAAGCTTATTAAAGCTCCCTATTTCTTTTTGGCCGTTGGAAGCAAAGCCAACATTGGCGGGGCGGCCAGCGCACCGGTTGTTGCTGCAGCCTTCCATCCGTCGCTGGCTCCCGTTGGTGTTTTGCTCGCTGTTTTAGGCTACGCCCTGGGAACCTATGCCGCCTGGATGTGTGGTTTAATAATGCAGGCCGTAGCAACCTAGCTTCAGTGGGTTTATCCGACAGCACACAGATGAAATTGCCGAACACAAAAAATGGCCGCCAAAAAACGATGCTTTGCCTGCAGGTAAGAGCGAATGGTAGCCTGATAATTTAGATAAAAG
>JBBQPP010000475.1:0-3783 GCA_038217255.1 Bacteroidales bacterium
GTTCTTCAGGAATTGTCCCATCAGCTTTTGGTCCGATATCAAGTAACAAATTTCCTCCTTTGCTGACACAATCAACCAAAATATTGATTATCTGATTTGGTGTTTTGTAGTTTTTGTCGTTACCCTGAAAACCCCAGCTATCGTTCATTGTCATACACAACTCCCAGTAACGGCTGTTGGGGCGGGTAAATGGCAACCCTTGCTCAGGCGTTGCATAATCGACGTAACCCTGGATGCGGCTATTCAGGATTACGTTTTTGTTCCATCCGCGCAGGCTTTCACTCAATTCTTTGGCTTTCCATTTTTCGGCTGATTGTTCCCAGTCGCCATCAAACCAAAATAAATCGGGTTTAAATTGTTTTGAAAGTTCCTCCAACTGGCAAAAATTGAAATCAACAAACCGGTTCCATTTTATTGAATCGTTTTCGTATCGTTTTTCAACTTTGGTTTTGTTGGGGTAATCGGGGTGCGACCAGTCGAGCAGCGAAAAATACAAGCCCACTTTCAAGTCGTTTTTGCGGAGTTCGTTTACCAACGGTGCAACCAAATCTCTTTTTGCAGGCGATTTTTTAACAACACTTAAATCACCGCATTTTGTATCCCACAGGGCAACTCCATCATGGTGTTTTGTGGTTAAAACGGCATATTTTGCACCGCTGTTTTTGAATAACTTTGCCCATTCAGCAGGATTGTAATTCTTTGCAGTAAAACCATTTAACTGGTTCATGTATTCTTCATGTGAAATATAACCATTGTAAAACGACCAGCTTTCGTCGATTCCGTTTACTGCATAAATTCCCCAGTGAATAAAAATACCAAGTTTGGCATCCTCAAACCATTGCATTCTTTTTTCCTTTTCGGCCAATTGCTGGGCAAAAAGAGATAAATCTAGGACAATGAGAAATAATGCGAAGAGTATTTTTTTCATCTTTTTTATTTTTTACGGCAATTTAATTATTCTCTTTTCAAAAAAAGAAAAACAGAAACCCCACCTTTTAAAAAATGAAATTTCTGTTTTTCATGAATATCTATAAAAAGATTATTCCACCATATAATGTCTTCTTATGGCAGAATCAACGTCCCACACACATTCTATTCCGGCCGGGAACGTAAGAAAATCACCAGCTTTTACAGTAATCGTTTCGAACTCGGAAACAATTGTAGCTTCGCCTGCCACTATATAACATTGCTCGGTTTTATCGTAAAAAACTTCAAATTTTTCCTCGTCGTATTCCATAACCGGCCACGATTTTACCCCCAACTCTTTCAATTCATCCAAATCCAGTTGATCGACTTCTATTTTCATACGTTTGTAATTTAATGTTTTTAAGTGGTAACGTATGCAACTCGCATTTTAGATATTCCTTTCTGAGGAATCATTTTCAATGCTCGTTTCATTTTTCAAAATTTTCTCGCAAAAATATAAAAGAAACTCATTTTAAAAATTCAAGATAAAAACAAAAGTAAAATTAAAGAGAAATTTATTAACAATGCGCGATAAAAGGGTTGAAATTGGATGGACATGGTTTGGCCCTGAGTTTTGGGGTAAAGGATTAAATATACAGGTTAAATCACTTATGCTCAAATATTGTTTCGAAGTGCTGGATTTTGAAAGAGTTGAATTTAAAACAGTTAATGACAAAAGGCAGACGAAGGGACACGATTTTTTACAGTGTTTTAAAATCTGAATGGCAGGAATTAAAAATAAAAAACAACTGGAAATAGCTCCACAATCACAATTTTTAAATTTCATTTACAATCATCAAAGTGGTGAAAACAAGGTAAATCGTCAACAAAATGGCTGCTTCCCAGCGATCCAGTTTTTTCTTTCCACCTGTGAACATGGCTATAAAAAGAACCAAAGTTCCGCCTGCAAGCAGATAAAGTTCTGTATTAAAAGATGTATTAAAATCAACGGGGTGAATAAGTGAACTTACAGAAAGTATCAGCAAAATATTAAATATGTTGGAACCTATTATATTCCCAAATGCAATATCACTGTTTTTCTTTAGGGCGGCAACAACTGAGGTTACCAATTCGGGCAACGATGTGCCGATGGCAACAATTGTTAATCCTATTATTTTTTCGCTTACACCCATAACGGTGGCAACTTTTATGGCATTGTCAACTACAAGTTTTCCACCCAAAATCAGTCCTGAAATTCCTATTATTACTAGTCCCCAAATCTTCAAATTCGACATTTCTTTAACCGCAGTTTCCGTTATAATCGACCTGTCAATTTTCATTTGGGTATAAATGTAATACATGAAACCTGCAAACATAAAGAGCAATATTCCGCCATCAATCCTTGTGATTACTGGCTTTTCCTGTAAAAGAAAACTGTTGGAAAGCAAAAACAAAACTATTACCGCAAGTATTGATATGGGAATTTCTTTCCAAACTGTGTTCGATTGCACTGTAATTGGATAAATCAACCCGCTAATCCCGAGAATTAAAAAGAGGTTAACAATATTGCTTCCAAGTATATTACCAAAAACAATATCGGAATGGCGCTGAAATGAAGCTACTGAATTAACTACCAATTCGGGGGCAGAAGTTCCGAAGGAAACGATTGTTAGCCCAATAATCAAATCAGAAACGTTGTATTTTTTTGCCAGTGCCGAAGCGCCCGAAACCATCCAGTCAGCGCCTTTTATCAGTAAAACAAAGCCTGCTGCAATTATTATAAGAGATATTGTCATTTTTAAATATTACAAATATTACATGTACTAAAATATTACTACAAAATTATGGCATTAAAACAAACTGGCACTAAAAAAGTTAAAATGGTTCAAAGTTTTTACAATTGTATTACCTTGAGGTTTTTAAAAGTACTAACTATTTGAAGTAATCATCTCAAAAATCCTGCATCAAAATCCTTTAGGATTTAATTTGAATAGCCTTGTATGTAATACAGGGTAAAAAATCAGTCATAAACAGGAACCATGAAGAGTTCAAAAGCTTGATTTATAACTACTTGACCCATTCCAGGGTCATTTTGCCCTCATTATAATACCACGGGTTGTGACCCGTGGCTATTCTTTCAGAGTTTTTCAGCAGACTCCAATTTAAACGTCCTATTATTCAAGAGTGGATTGTAATTTTTTTAAAGAAAGCCATATTTACCAGCCAGAAAAACCAAAAACAGTGACAAAGAGAAAGCAATCAGCGGTGAAATAAGCCACATGAGGAAAAACTGTCGAACCTGTGTTTTTTTGAAAATATGACGATAACCCAATTTATAATGAATTGATGTTAAATTGTTTCAGCAAATTTTCTTCCGTTGATAAATGCTTTCCGGTTTGATTCCACAACTCCAACACCTTTTGAACCAAATACAGTTTCAATGGCTTTTAAAATAATTTCTTCACTAATATGAATAAATGGTGAAGCTGCGCCCAGCATAACCATGTTTGATGCTTTGGGATTTCCTGTTTCATGCGCCATTTTATCGGCATCAATTTGTATTATTTTCAACTTTGAACTCAGTTGGCAAAAAGTATCAAAGAGATTGGGATAATTTTGTATATTTCTGAATTCGGTTGTGTTGGTAACAAGGGTTCCTTCTTTTTTCAGATAAGGAAGATACCGCAACGATTCGAGAGGCTCAACTGAAAGAATAATATCTGCGTTTCCCAGTGGAATTAAATCGGAGTAAACAGGCACATCGGAAATACGCAAATGCGAAACCACTTCCCCGCCCCGCTGGCTCATTCCATGTGTTTCAGCCTGTTTTAAATAAAGGTTTTCGTTTAGAGATGCTGCTCCTAATATGGCTGCAAT
>JBBQPP010000476.1:0-3778 GCA_038217255.1 Bacteroidales bacterium
TTTTTTTATGGTGAAAATGGCTGGAAATATGAATATTCTAAGCAATACAAATACTCACGAAACCTTTTGATTGAAATTTTGAAATACGACTCTGATGGAATAAACACACACAAAACTGTTTACACTTACAACGGCACAAAAAAAAGTCTTCAATAAATCTACTTCCCTTTTTTCAATTTGACCATGTGAACCTGACCTTTATCAATCGTCAATAGTTCAAAATATTTTTATATTTGCCGACCATGATTCTATTATTTTAAAATCCAATTTTATGCTGAAGGCACATCCTAAGGGACTGATGATTTTATTTTTTACTGAAATGTGGGAGCGTTTTGGCTTCTACCTTTTGCTTGGAATTTTCACACTATACATGATTGCCCCTGAAACAGCCCGGTTTGCGGGCAAAGGAATGAGCAACATGCAAGCCGCCGATATTTATGGGACTTTTCTGGCTTTGGTTTACTTAACACCTTTTATTGGTGGATTAATCGCCGACCGTTATATCGGCTACCGAAAAGCGATATACATTGGCGGGTTATTAATGGCCGCGGGTTACATTGGATTGGCCATCCCTGATAGTATGCTGGCCTTTTACCTTTCGCTACTGCTCATTATCTTAGGAAATGGCATGTTTAAACCCAACGTTTCGGTGCTTTTGGGGAAACTTTACGAACGCCCGGAATATGAACACATGAAAGATTCGGGCTACAATATATTTTACATGGGAATTAATTTTGGAGCATTTGTCTGCAACTTTATTGCTGCTTGGTTACGAATCACTTACGGCTGGGGATGGGCATTTGCCGCTGCCGGAATTGGGCTGATATTTGCAGTAATCTGGCTTGCTTTTGGAGTCATTCGTTTCCCCGAAATTAAAGAGGCTGACAAAATTTCGCCAAAACATGAAGGCGACCAGTCGATGTTGAAGATTTTTACGGTATTATTATTACCTGCATTTACTGCCGCGGCAATCGGTTGGATGATACCGGGGAATATTTTTGGATCCGACTCAAACGATGCCTTTATCTTTTTTACAATTCCCGTTTTGATATTTTTATTTAATATCTGGCGTTCAGCAGATAAAAAAGAGAAAGACCCAATTGCAGCGCTGCTCTCTATTTTTGGTATCGTAATTATTTTCTGGGCTGTTTTTCACCAGAATGGTTCGGCCTTAACCTACTGGGCAAAAAATAACACCGTACGTGAATTAAATCCTGCAATGGAAAAAGTAATCAATACTGTTGCCAGTTCTGAAGAGGTTTCTACCGTGCTACGCGAACGTAAAATTGTCGACTTGCATGGCGAAGATTTAGGCACAAAAGTAGATGATAGTTACTATTTTGATAATTATAACGGGGTCCTGCCTAAAGGTAACTTAGATGGCAAACCCGATGATTTGAATGATACTGAGTGGAAAAAAATTTCACCAGACACACACTCGGAATATGGAAAACTTGAGCTTTGGCCAACCGAGTTACAAGCTTCGATCAACCCATTTTTTGTAATTATTTTAACACCTTTGGTAGTTGGATTTTTTGGCTTTTTGAGGCGCCGTAAAAAAGAACCTTCAACACCGGGTAAAATTGCCTGGGGAATGCTTATTTCTGCACTCTCGTGGCTGGTAATGGTGGTAGCTGCCGTGGTTTCGGGAAATGGCCTCGACAAAGCTTCAGTGGGCTGGCTTTTTGGTGTTTACGGCGTAATTACTGTTGGCGAGCTGTTACTGAGTCCCATGGGTTTGTCGTTGGTATCGAAAATGGCACCCAAACGCATTGCTGCTTTAATGATGGGAGGCTGGTTTTTGGCAACGGCAATTGGTAATAAATTATCTGGTGTCCTTTCCGGCATGTGGGATTTATTCGAGAAAAAATCAAACTATTTCCTCACCAATGCCATTTTAACTTTCGCAGCGTTTGCCCTTATTTTGTTTTTACTGCCTTGGCTAAAAAGGGTTTATAATGAACATGTTGGTGTTGGGAAATAATATAGTATATAAAAGGGTGTTTGTCGCAATTAATATTCGCATAAAATACGATTGTAAATAGTATTAACTTCTACAAAATAAATAAGCAGATTTTTTCCTTTGTCCAAAGTAACTTTGGTTAATTCGTAAATTGCATTAAAACTACTTATTTAAATTTAAGATGTATAGTGAACAACAAATTTAAATTTTCTCAATTTAAATAATTTGATTTTTAATACATATAGAAACGGAAAATTAACTACTCCCCAAAGTCATCAAAAAAGTACCAGCCAAAATTCCAAGCAGCAATAATCCCTTTTGTTTAAGGTTTACTTCGCCAAGCACAAAAGCCCCAAAAGCAAATGTTACCAGCACACTCGTACGTCGCAGTGCGGCGATAACTGAAATCATCGACCCATCGCAACTTAAGGCATAGAAATAAAGAAAATCGGCAATTACCAATGTAAGTCCAATGGCGGGAATTGACCATCGCCATCTAAAAGGAGTGGTTTTGTTTCGTCCGGGAAACCAGAAAATCGCCAGTATCGGTAACAAAATAATTACCTGATAAATTGAAAACCAGGCTTGAACTGCAATCCGGTCAATCCGCGCAATAATAAATTTATCGTAAAGCCCGCTCACAGCGCCAAGCAATGTGGCACCAACAATAAACCAAATCCATTTATTGCTTTTGTATTCAATTCCCTCTTTTCTTCCAGTTGTCGAAAAAAGGAAAAAGAAAAGTAAAGTTAGCAACACCCCAAACCATTGCAGAACGTTTAGTTTTTCGTGAAAAATAACAAGTGCTCCGATTAATGTCCAAAACGGACCGGTGGCGCGAATGGGGGAAAAGACAGTAACTGGAAGGTGCTTCATTGCAAAAAATGCCAATATCCAACTAGAAACAACTATCAAAGATTTCAAGAAAACCTGCAAATGCTGAAAGAAATTGAGTGTCGGTGAAAAAAGTCCAATGGTTGAAAATGTTACCGGAAAGAATAGAGAGCCAATAACAACCGGCAAAAAAATGACTGTACTTGTTAAAGTTGAAAAAAACAACACAGGCATAACTGCATTCCCATTTAACGAAGTCTTTTTGAAAATATCATAGATCCCAAGGAATAAAGCAGATAATAGCCCGGCAAATGCCCACATACATTTTTTTTAAGTGGTCAAAGATACCTCGACCTGAATGCTATTTCATGTTTTTATAATAGCATGGTGTTTTTATAATGATAAATTAATACCTGCTATTTTTTGAGTCTAAATTTTCGCATGATTTCAATCAATTCAATTTTATTTATTGAGTAAACTGAAAATAGAATAGCTGTAAAAAGATGCTTTTCTTATATTTGAAGCTGAGCTATTTCAACAAAACTAAAATCGATTTTAAAAATGAAATCTTTTTCAACTCTTTTTTCACTTGTTTCAATTTTGCTGATTTTCCAATTGTCGGCAATAAATGCTCAGGAAAAACGGGGTTATTCGTTAAAAGAAAACATTTCGTACAGAACTACGGAAGAGGCAAATAATGACAAATACATTGCCGAACGCTGCAAGTTAGATATCTATTATCCTGAAAAAACAAAAGGTTTTACGACGGTGGTTTGGTTTCACGGTGGTGGGATTACAAGCGGCGAAAAACACGTTCCCGACAAACTTAAAAAACAGGGAATTGCAGTTGTGGCGGTAAATTATCGTTTGAACCCAAAAGTTAATTGTCCTGCCTATATTGAAGATGCTGCTGCCGCTGTTGCGTGGACATTCAATCATATTGCAGAGTTTGGTGGCGATCCAACAAAAATTGTTGTTTCG